>JAQBOS010000421.1 GCA_028287925.1 Mucilaginibacter sp.
GGGTCGAAAGATAGCTTAACACCGTTCCGATCGCTTAGCTCCCTGAGGGTTGCGGGTGTCATGCTTCCTTCCAGGTGGGTATGCAGGACAACCTTGGGAATTTTTAGGATTTCATCACTGGTCATTAATAAGGTTTTAGATGGTGTAATATACGCGGATTTTAATATCTATTTCCAAACGACCTAAAAATCAAATATATAATAATAAATGCAGGCTGCAGGAATAGCGATGCTACCACACCAGGCATCTTCGAAACAAATCGTCTTTATTAAGCTATCGGATCAAAATTATGATTTCAGATTACCGGCGAACATGGCTTAAGGAAAGATATTATTTTAGCAGAGTAGCTAAATTCTGGTTATAAATTAATACTTACAATAAAGCATTAGCGGTCCGGCGATGCCATTAAGAACATCGATATTCCAGGCAGCAGCAGTGAAAGACGGCTATTTGGCGTGCCGGGCCAATATCATTGATTAGGAACCGGAAATTTTTGGCAGGATCAGATCTGCCTTCTCGGCCTCTTCTTTTTAACCCGTTCGCCCGGGCGAACCAGCTTTTCATAGCGCGCAACGGGCGTGGATTCCGGCGGCGGCACATCCGCTAATTTGATGCTGAGCGCCCGGTCGTCAAGCTTTTCGCCGTCTAATGCTGCCATCACGGCTACCGCATCATCTTCGGTGGCCATTTCGACAAAGGCGTAGCCTTTACAGATGCGCGTTTTCTTGTCCCGCACGATCTTCATCACTTCGATCCTGCCGTGCGGGGCTACCAGCTGGGCAAGCGCCATTTCTTCCATTTCCAACGGGAAGCCGCCGATAAATAATTTTACTGCCATTGCCCTGCAAATATACGATGTGGTTTCAGCGTAAATCTCCCGGTGACAAGTTTAACAATGCGTATTATTCTCTTATTGCTGGTTATCAATTGGTTCCGGAAAAATATTTTCAAAATATTTGCAATGGATGTATAAAATACTTATTATTATATGGAAATATATTATTTCTCGAAAACCACCTTATCGCATTATGGAAACAAACGGTTTCATCAATTTCGTGCCGCTCGATCACTGGGATCAGCAGCAAGCCAAAGCAAAGTTAACCGAACTTTATGACCAATCTATAGCGATCGTTGACGGCAATATTCATTGGTATTGGAAAGCAAAACGAAGCCAGAGAGACTTTTCAAAAACGATCAGAGCCACAGCCATTTTGTGCTTTATTGCAAGTACATTAGTCCCTTACATCGCCAATTACAATAAAGCCGACGCATCAATCTTGTATCTTGGCTACATTTTGGCCGGAGTCGCAGGCGGCGTGCTGATGCTGGACAAATTCTTTGGTTTCTCAAGCTCCTGGGTTCGATACATTTTACTCGCCAAACAACTTCAACAGCTCCGCAATACCTTCGTTGAAAATTGGCAGGTCATTTACCTGGCTAATTTACCATTAAACCCAAAACGTTTCTCGGTACTGATCGACTCGTTGTTGACATTCCAGTCAGCGTGCAATGACGCCATAAAAGCTGAAACCGAAGCTTGGGCAAAAGAATTCCAGGATAATCTTGGAGAATTGATGAATGCGATCAAAGCTCAAAGTACGGCATTAAAAGCGCAGCTTGACCAGCAGCGGTCACAATCTCAGAATAGCAGTAACGATGACGCTACAGCAACTGATATTCCTCCTGAGGTCATTGCAGAAGCTATCAATAAAAATTATGATAGCTGGCACGACGCTTTTGGTATTGTCGCTGTCAGCAGCGGAAAAAAGATATCCGCCGGCAATCCGACAGACGTTAATTGCATTGTGTTCAGCCCGGTTGATAAAATAGCCCATGGTGACCGCCTGTTCCAGCCTATCCCTTCCATTATCAGGTTTAATTCGCTTAACGGGCAAACGTATGATATTCCTACTGATGTACAGGCGGCCGGAAGCCAAATAAAAGGTGCAGCAAAATTACTTTGCGATAGTCAACTGCCGAAGCGCCCTGGTTGTTCGCTGTCACGTTCGGATAATCAGACTACCGGAACTTTTGGTTTGGTCGTTTATAAAGGAACACAGGCATATGTGCTCGGCTGCTACCATGTACTGTGTGCACCTGAACTCAATCAACAGATATTTGCGTATGACCAGGCGCCTACGCCTGCAAAATCGATTGTTTCCCCGGGTCTTGAGGACAGTAAGAACGGCGCTACGCTTGGCGAGCTTGCGATGGGAATGCTCACTGATGAACTGGACTGCGCACTTGCTTTTATTGCTGACCCACTGGCAGTGACAGAAAAACTTTGCGGTGCAGATAAGGTCCCGAACGGCCTGTTAACGTTAACCGACGACCATGCCAAAGCCCATTTTCCATTAAATGGAGTCGGGAGAACTACCGGCTTACTTCAGGGCGAAACTCAAAGTGTGTACACCACCTGTTCGATCAACTACGAAATTGGGGGAAAAAGGGTAGAGAAAACCATGAACGGACTAATTACTACCAATAAGCAGGCCGATGGCGGCGATTCAGGTGCACCCGTTTTTGACAGTGATAATAACATCGTTGGCATTCTGATCGCGACGTCAACTAAATTTTCATACATCGTTCCAATTCAACGCATTTTCGCGCAATATTCACTCACTCTTAAACCCTCACAAACATGAAAAAAATTATTCTTTTCCTGGGCCTGTGCGCACCGGTAGCGGCATTTGCCCAACATTATGAGATCACAAAAGCTGAGCTGTCGGCAGGAGGCATATTGAAAAAAGACAATAAGATCGACCAAAATACCACTGGTTGGGAGGCGGAAGCATTTATAAAGTTCACCGGCCTGACAGGAACCGACGCGACCAAGATCGAAGTTAAGTATCATTCCGATAATGTAAAAAAAGTCGATGCGGATCCCGGCGCTACGACGGATGAAACATTTAAGCTGGATAAGGCCATGAATGACAATGAAAACACTTTTGATGTTTTTTTTGCGGGCACTAAGGTCGGTTCGGTACAATATGACCTTAAACAAAAGACGAAGGCGGTCACCAATGATCCTGAAGGGTACCTGGGTGTGATCACGAGCGCCAATTTCATCGGCAACAATAAGTTTTTATCTGACCTCACACCAATTGTCAATCTTGGCGGAGTTGCGACTATCAAGCAAACCGATCATTTTTCCT
The DNA here is from genome assembly GCA_028287925.1 of Mucilaginibacter sp. Taxonomy (GTDB): domain Bacteria; phylum Bacteroidota; class Bacteroidia; order Sphingobacteriales; family Sphingobacteriaceae; genus Mucilaginibacter. The sequence continues at coordinate 3,156 of JAQBOS010000421.1, forward strand.
GGCAAATGGATATCAATCCTTATATGGGTGCTCAAATCAATACCAAAGACGATGCTGCTTTGATCCCTGCTCTGATGCTTTATGGACGGGCGGGCTTCGCTTATAATAATTACCTGAACTTCTTTGATAAGGACCAGAAGGCGCAATTTACGTTGATGCCTTTTGGTTTCGGGCTAAAATTTATACCCAATCTGCGCGATACAGACAACCTGATTATCCAGCACAACATCCGCTTTGGCATGGCTTTCAAATATGACAACAAGATCGGAATCAGTGCACAAATCACTCGTGGATGGCATAATCTGACTTCCAGTTCGCAGAAGGACTTCAACACCGTATTCGGTGCCGTGCCTTCAGATATTACTTACGCGACTGTCGTTGTGCAGGCTGCGTTCGCAGGAAAGTCCGGAGATATCAGCAATTATATCTTTTTTGAATGGAGAGGTCTCCTTTCAAAAAAGAATTACTCAACTTTTGATAATAACCGGATATTAACGTTAGGCCTGCGCAAAACACTGGATTTGACCGGCGGAGGTGCCTTCGCAGCCGGAACGGGCAACGGTTCGAATAAACGGAATATTGTCCGCCCGTCGCTGTAACATAGCAAAGCCCTGCCTGGTTAAGGACAGGGCCTCCCCCAAAACAGTTATTGAACTGTCGTTTATTTTACTTCGTTTTTCTTTTCTGTTACTTCTTTACGAATGTCGGTAGCCGCAACCTTGATTTGCTGCAGCGCGTTTCTCAGGCGCGTACCAGCCGCTTTATTCGCTTTATTGTAAAAAGCATCTGCATCTTTCTCCGCTGATGCTAATAGTTCCTTTAGTGAATTGAATTTTTTCATGTCTTATTTTGTTTTTTAATTGTATGAAAGCTGCCTTCGGCGGTTTCCATTTTCTCTTTTTTTTAAGGGGTCAAAAGTAATTCTTCCAATTTTATAATACAAACGAGCCATAACTTTTACATTCTTTCATGACAAAACAGCTTTCGACGTGCGCGACGTTATCAAGCCCGGTGATCTTTTCCATGATGAAATTGAAATAGGCCTGCGGCGTGGCTGCTGTAATATGCAGGATAAAGTTCCAGCTGCCGGAAACGTGTAGGCAGAACTGCACTTCCGGCATGTCTTTGGCCATCGCTTCAAAGGCATCAAGTTGAGCGGTTGTTTGCCTGTCGAGTTTGACATGAGTAATCACCAAAACGGGCTGGCCGATTTTTTCGCGATCAAGCAGAGCGACATAGGATTTGATATAGCCGGTGGCTCTCAATTTTTTGATGCGTTTGGTAACGGGTGTTTTGGTCAAGTTGACACGGCGCACGACTTCCATAATGTCCATGCGGGCATTGTCCTGCAGGAGTCCGAGGATCTTTAGATCGATTTCGTCGAGTTGGCCGTTGATCATTGGTTTTCGTCTTTTAGTTGGCCGTTAGGCAGCCAGCCGGTTAATGACCGATGACTGATCCTCACCAATTAATGCTGAATCAGAGATCAACCCAGTTTGACTGAAGCCGACTAAATGCGGCCCATCCAATTCATTATATAGATTCAGAATAGCGGCATCTGTCCCATATTTTGCCAGTAGAAAAGTATCAGCATAAAACTTAAGAATAGTTGTATCATACTTGGACATAACGCTTGCGCCCGGCGATTCCAGGAATGTTTTATTCATCTTGAAATAGGCAGCTCTCAAACACAATGCGCTATTGTATCGTGAAACTTCTACAATAAATACTTCGACAATATTTTCCAGTTTAAATGCCAGTTGCGCTAAAATGCTTTCATCTCCTGAAACTTCAACGGTGATCAGAATAATTCCGTGTATGTCTGTTGGCGCATAGCTTAAACTGATGATTTTCACCAGTCTTTTTTCGACCACTCCGGTGATCAGGTGAAGCAGGCCTGGCCTGTCTTCAGCTTTAATCGTTAATACAAATTGTTCTTTCATAATTTTATTTTATTATTCCTTCCACCAACTTTCCATCTGGTGTTTTAAATTCTATTCCTAATAATTTCGCGATCAGCTGGGCTACATCCACCAAGCGCATTTCCTTGATATGTCCACCTGATTACGATTGAACGGCCGCTTGTCAATTATGAAAAGTACCTGGTGAAATTGGTCAAGCGTCCGGGTAAATTGGGTGAGATCAATATGCCTTATCCTGATTTTTTCCAGGAGCAGGTCGGGTTATTACAATACCTGGAATCGTTTTCCGCGCTTGACCTGGGGGTCAGGAAAATTCGCTGGGAAACGCCGTATATCAAGTGGGTGCCGGAAAATTCTGAAGAACGCCAATTATTGATGGTTGACGGCTATAATTACAAGGAGGTCTTTCCGGCCAACAATAGTAAATTAACGAAAAAATGGTTGCAGGACGTGATTATCCACCGCAACATGGTCAAGCATCTGACAGAGCCCCTATCTTTTTACCGCTTGGGTATGAACTTCTACTTTGAAAAAATGTATATCTTATCTTTCCTTAATTTTTTCCTGATGCTGGAAGGGGTGTTCGGCGATGGCAATACGGAGAAAAAACGCACCATCGCGGCTTTCATGGCTGCGTCAAACTTAGTATATGGTATTGAAAATACACTGAAAACCATTAAACAGCCCACACACCAAAAGCACCAGGATTGGTTCGATAACTACATCTTTACAATCCAGGCCATTAATGATGACCCGATCCGGAAAATGATCAACGTTTTTTACGACCAGCGAGGCCTGCTTTCTCATTATTCCGTTTCAAGCTATAGAAAACGGCATGATTTTGAACAGGAAAAATATAGCTCACTCGCATTTATATCGATGAGCGTATGCCATTTTTGTTCCGTTAAACTAAGATTAGACCCATTTAGACGAAATGGTGAGCAGCCCGAAGACAGCGCATCAAATAATTTATAACTGGAAGATCTTAGCCAACTGCCCTAAAATTTCATCCAGGGTCACCGCACCTAAGCCGGCTTCCTTTGCCAAGCCTTTAATATCTGGTTGCTCCGTTTTCAGTAGATCAATATACGCAGCAATGTCGTTTTTTATAATATCGGGGCAATTGGCTTCCTCGTTTCCGGTCAAGGTCGCTACCAGTTTCAATACGTCTTTTTTATGTTTTGTAATATCGTTCTCCCTTATCTCGTGACCTTCCGCCTTTCTTTGCAGGTTATTGAGATAAGCTTTAGCTTTCAGGGTGATCAATGCTAATTCGTTAGCCACCATCAAGCCGTCCTGAACACTGCAATTTGCGATGGTGAAATTATAATAATCATCATGCAACAACATTGCCGACAAACTGGACAATTCCTCATCGGTAGGGATGGGTGTAAGGTGAAAGTCTTCGGGCAGTGTAATGCCTTCCGGCTTCCGGGAAAATAACTCAACAATGATCGGAAAGTCTTCACCCTGGGGATTGGTAAACCTGAAAAATTTACGCTCCTGCTGGTCAATGTTCCGGTTAGCGTATTCGCCGTCCCGGATGAACTGCCAGAATTTTTCTAAAAATTCTTTGTCGATGGCTTCTATAATAAGCAGCATATCGATATCCTTTGTGGCCCTGAAATCAATGCCTTTTGATTCCAGCCGTATTTCACAGGCCGTGCCGCCTATAATTATATAGTTTTCCTGATAATCCCCGAAATAGGATCTTAATCGGTCTAATCCTTTTACCATTTTATATCATTTATCATTTGATCTAAGGCCATTTTTATCCTTTCATCTTCTTCATTACGCATACTCAAGTACAAAGAAAGGGGGTCAACCGTGTTTTTCTTTGATAACAAACCAGGGTCGTAATGCCAAACCTCGACCCTGATCCTCCCAAATTGAGGGTCAAACGAGATACGCCCATGTGCCAATAAATTTCTGAACTGTTCTCTTCCGATAGCATAGCTTTTTCTTTTCCCTTCATTGATGTCGGAATATTGGGTAAGCGCGGTATCGTTACTCAACATAAAACCGGGTATCTCAGCAGGGCTTTCATCTGAAAACCAAACTTCCCTGACCGGGGATATCATCAGCGGCTCAACCTCTAACCACAATTTTTCGGGCTGTTTTTGGTAAAAGATGAGCTGCTTCTCTTTTGTGCCATGTAAGGTGCTCAATTGCTGTTGTTCCAACTCTTTGACGATTCGGGACACATTCATTGCCGAATAGTTCAGTGCAGGTGCAATGTCCTGTAGCGGCGTATTTTCAATAGAGTTTATTTCCAGGTGATATAAAATGGCCAGTTGTGCGCGGTAAGAAAGCTGCTCTTTTTTTTCTAAGGCTGACCGGTAAGTTAGCTTGACATCGTTTAGGTCCATCAATAGCTCTGGTATGTATAACTGTTTGCCAGGCTGTACAAATGCGATATT
>JAQBOS010000429.1 GCA_028287925.1 Mucilaginibacter sp.
AAACTGTTATGGGAGCATGATAAATATCAAGCCGATCTCATCGACCCGATCTGCCGTCTGCTTGATAAACGCGGGCTATCCTACAAGTTTATACGATATGGCTTCTATACGCACCAGGACCTTGCAGAAAATTTAAAAAAGGTGCGAGGCGTTATTTTTTTATGTGAAAGTGAAAGTCAGGGCTTCGCGTATCAGCAAATACTTGCCACCGGAACGCCTATACTTGCCTGGGACAGGGCGGGTTACTGGCAGGACCCTTATTATTTTCCGGACAAAGTAAAATTCGGGCCGGTAAGCTCAACTCCATATTGGGACGAACGCTGCGGATTTAAGTTTGAGGGTATAGCAGATTTTGAAGGGCAACTGGTAAAATTCAATTCAAAACTTGGACTGTTTAAACCAAGGGATTATATCACTGAGAACCTCTCGCTCGAAAAATGCGCTGAAAAATACCTGGAGGTATACAGGCAGGTGCTAAACGAATTAGCTTGAAGATAGCCATAATTGTTAACCCGCTAATCCCGGTTCCCCCTCAGCATTATGGTGGCATAGAGCGAATAGTTTATATGCTGATCCGGGAACTCTTGAACTTTGGTCACCATGTGACCCTTTTTGCACACCCCGGCTCCCAACCCGGATGCCGGTTGATAGGTTATAACGAAAGCAAAAATTACGGCACAAAAGACTTGCTAAAAATCAACCTGCTTACTTCAAAGATAGCTTTCGGAAACTTCGACCTCTTACATACATTTGGCCGAATGGACAATATTGCGGCGCTGCTGCTTTCGAAAATACCTAAAGTGGTATCGTATCAATTGCCGCCAACTGTAGGACAAGTAAAAAAAGCGGTAAGAATCGCCCGTAAAAATTCGCTATACTTTACTGCGTGCAGTAATTACATAGCAGGGCAAATCAAAGACTACTGCGATGTTACCACGATATATAATGGTGTGGATGTATCCGAATATATTCCGCGATACGAGATCGGTACGTCCGCGCCATTGGTTTTTCTCGGCCGCATTCAAAAAGAAAAAGGCACGGCCATTGCCATAGAAGTGGCTAGACAAAGCGGAAATAAGCTAATAATTGCCGGCAATGTTCCGGATGAGCCGCTGCACCTGCAGTATTTCGAGACAGAAGTTAAACCATATATAGACGGCGGACAAATAACTTATATAGGCCCTGTAAACAACACGCAAAAGAATGAGCTTTTGCGCAATTGCAAAGCTTTCCTGATGCCGGTATTATGGGACGAGCCCTTCGGCATTGTTATGGCCGAAGCGCTGGCCTGCGGCGCACCGATTATAGGATTCAGGCGCGGTGCAGTTCCGGAAGTAGTAAGCGATGGCGAGAATGGCTTTGTATGCGACAATATTGAAGAAATGATAAATGCCGTCACTAAAATTGGTGACATCAGCCGGGAAAAATGCCGGAAAATTGTGGAAACCACATATAGTGCGACGGTACTTGCGAAGCAATATGAGCAGCTTTATTTAAGAATTGTTTCAAAACGATGAGGAAAGTGACATTTATTACCACGGGGCAACCGACCACAAATCCCCGCCTGGTAAAAGAGGTGGAAGCGTTGATTCAAGAAGGGTATGATGTAAAAGTAATTTGTTGTTTTTATCAATCCTGGGCTCAGAAGTTTGACGGAAAATTAAAAGCAAAATATCCCGGGATTTTTATTTATTGCGGCGGCAATCCGGCAAGCAATAAAATATCTTATCTAAAAACCCGCGTCAGGCAAAAAATGGCGACACGGCTCTTTAGATTAATAAAGATATTTGGCATACCTGAAAATGCTATCGGCCGCGCACATCATGAAATGTTAGTCAGGGCGAAGCGGATCAAATCAGATCTTTATATAGCGCACAATCTCGGCGCCTTACCGGCAGCCGTTTTAGCAGCGAAATATCATCATGCGAAGGTCGGGTACGATGCGGAGGATATTCATTCGGGACAGCATTCCAGCCAAAGCCAGGAGTACGCCATTAACAAATATGCCGAGGAAAAATATTTCCCCGGAACAAATTATTTCACTGCTGCGGGAAGTGCGATTGCACATTATTATAAAACGCTATATCCATACCTTAATCCGGTAGTAGTTGACAATGTTTTTAAAAAAAATCACGCCATTTCAATTCGTCCGCACATTAACCCGCTTAAACTTTTCTGGTTTTCCCAGACGATAGGCGAAAGCCGGGGTCTTGAAGATGTTATCACCGCGTTATCGGGCTTTAAACCGGGTGAAATTGAATTACATTTGTTAGGAAATTTGCCTGATGGCCAATTTAAAGATCAGCTGCTAAAGCTGAATGACAACGCTTCCATGAAAATAATTATTCATGCGCCTATAACGCCGGATGACATACCTGTTTTCGCTTCCGCATTTGATGTCGGTTTAGCACTTGAACCGGGTTTTAACATCAACAATGAAAGGGCCTTAAGCAATAAGCTATTTACCTACCTAAGTGCCGGCCTTGCCATAATAGCTACCGATACCATCGCCCAGAAAGACTTTATGACTAATTATTCCGGTATCGGCCAATTATACCCGCGGGCTGACATAGATTTCCTGCGAAAGATACTTGGTACCTATTTGCGTGATAGAAAATTGGTCGAAACTACACGCATCACTTCGCTTTCGTTAGCTAACGATAAACTCAACTGGGAAGTTGAGCGAATTAAGTTTCTGAATGTAGTTGAATCAGCATTAAGTTAAATGAAAAAGGTGTTGATCATTTCGCCGTATTACCCGCCCGCAAATGCGGCTGATATGCACCGCGTGCGCACAAGTCTCTCCTATTTTAAGGAAAATGGCTGGCTACCTGCTGTTGTAGCGGTAGATGAAAAATATACAGACATGGGGGGTATGGACAGCTTGCTATTGGAAAGCGTACCAGCCGGTATACCGGTTTATAAAGTTCAGGCATTTGACAAAAGGTTTACTTCCAGGTTCGGACTCGGCAGTATTGCCTTGCGCTCGCTTTGGTACTACCGAAAAAAGGTTGACAAGCTCTTGGCAAAGGAGCATTTCGATCTTATTTATTTCTCAACAACGCAGTTTCCGATATGTGTGCTGGGCAGTCACTGGAAAAAAAAATTTAAAGTACCGTACGTTATCGACATGCAGGATCCCTGGCACTCCGACTATTACGAAGACAAACCTAAACACCAGCGGCCTGTTAAATATTGGTTTTCGTACCGGTTGAATAAGTACCTGGAACCAATTGCGATGACTGAAGTCGGCGGGTTGATCAGTGTTTCAAAAAACTATATCGACGCACTGAAGAACAGGTACCCCAAAATAAGGGAAGTCCCTGCAGATACCATTACTTTCGGCGCATTCGGACCTGATCTGGATATCGCAAAAGCGAATCAAGACAATTTTGAAAACCTGTTGATGCCGGGTTTTATCAATGTGGTTTACATCGGTCGTGGCGGAGCAGATATGCATAAAGCCATCCATCCGTTATTTGAAGCGATCAAAGCCGGCCTCGGTGAGCATGAATTTTTTAGCAATATACGTCTTTACTTTATTGGCACCAGCTACGCTCCTGCTGGACAGGGCAAACAAACCGTTGTACCGATTGCAAAAGAATATGGCATTGAAAAACAGGTGATAGAGATCACTGATCGTATAAGTTATTACCACTCGCTCGCCACCCTTCTTTCAGCGAACGGAATATTTCTTCCGGGTTCAGATGATCCGCATTATACAGCCTCGAAGATATATCCGATTATGCTTTTGCACAAACCCGTTTTGGCGATCTTTAACAAAAAAAGTCCTGCTATATCCGTTTTGAAAGAATACGGCGCCCGTTTCGCGTATAACTTCGAAGACATAACCTGCGAGGACATCACCGCCTTTCTTAAGTCGCTCACGGATGGCAGCTTTGGTGATCTTCAATACAACGAGTCGGCTTTATTACACTATTCCGCAAGATGGACCACGAGACTGCAATGTGAGCTTTTCGATAAAGTAAGTGATGATAAAAATTAAACGAACAATAGGCTTTATACTTGGTCACCCTTTGGGCAAGAGACATTTATTAAAGGCGATATTCAAATTTTGCGTTTGGCAGCTGCAGACTACTTTTAGTAAAGGCGGAATGTTTGTAAAGGATTTTGTCGCTCCGGTTAAATTTTATGCTACCAAAGGCTTAACCGGTATCACAGGCAATATATACGTCGGTCTGCATGAGTTTAATGACATGGCGTTCCTGCTTCATTTCTTGAATGAGAACGATACTTTTTATGATATCGGCGCTAATGTTGGCTCCTACACCCTACTGGCATCGGGTGTGCGTAGCTCAAAATGTATCAGTATCGAGCCTGTCCAGTCGACGTATGACCTGCTTTGTAAAAACATCAAGCTGAATAACCTTCAGCATAAATGCCAAGCCATTAACGCCGGAGCAGGCGCCCGCAAGGGCATATTGAAGTTTTCGACCTCGGAGGACACTACCAACCACGTGATTAGCGAAGGAGAAAACACTTTTGGTCTGTCGATTGACGTAAATGTGATCACTATTGATTCGATTGTTACGGAGGGGGCGCCGGCCCTGATAAAAATCGATGTGGAAGGTTTCGAAACAGAGGTGATGAAAGGCATGGCTGCAACGCTCGAAAATGAAACGCTCAAGGCGATAATTATTGAGCTTAATGGCAGCGGCACACGTTATGGATTTAATGAGGAACAAATACACAAGTTATTATTGTCAAACGGCTTTTTGGCTTATGTTTATGATCCGTTTAAACGCTCGCTTAATAAAATGGACAGTTATGGAGCATATAATACCATCTACGTGCGTGATTTAGCAGCTGTAAATCAGCGAATTCAGAATGCCCCGGTAATTAAAGTATTCGGAGAATTGATATAATGCGAAAGCTAGCCATAATTACGACGCACCCCATACAGTATTACGCGCCGGTTTTCCGCTTACTTCAGCAACGTGGTAAAATCTCTATCAAGGTATTTTACACGTGGGGAGAGGCGGCAATAAGTAAATATGATCCCGGATTTGGAAAAGATATTTCCTGGGATATACCACTGACAGAGGACTACCCGTTTACATGGGTGCGCAATGTAGCGGCTAATCCCGGCTCGCATTACAAAAGAGGCATTATCAATCCAACGCTTATCAGCGAAATAAAGCAGTTTAACCCTAGCGCTATTTTGGTTTTTGGCTGGGCTTACCAAAGCCATTTTGAAGTGATGCGATATTTTCATGGCAAAATTCCAGTATATTTTCGCGGCGATTCCACCTTACTTGATGAAATGCCTGCATGGAAAAAAACGATTAGGTATATTTGGTTGAAATGGGTTTATCATTTTATCAATAATGCTTTCTATGTTGGGACCAATAACAGATCTTATTTTAAGCTGTATGGCCTTAAGGATGAACAACTGGCATTTGCGCCCCACGCCATAGACAACGAACGGTTTGCCGCGGACTGCGGTAAAGAAGCCCGGCAACTGAGAGAACAACTCAATTTGAGAAAAAAAAATATTTTGATACTTTTTGCAGGAAAGCTGGAGGATAAAAAATCACCTTTGCTGCTTTTGGAAGCGTTTTTAGATTTACAGCAAGATGATGTGCACCTGCTGATAACCGGGAACGGCCAACTTGAAGCAACGCTCAAAGCCAGTGCCGCTGAGTCGCCAAATATCCATTTTTTGAATTTCCAGAACCAGCAATATATGCCGGTTATTTACCAGGCTGCCGATTTATTTTGCCTGCCCTCCCAGGGGCCGGGCGAGACCTGGGGGCTTGCTGTAAATGAGGCAATGGCCGCCGGTGCGGCGATAGTAGTATCTGATAAAGTTGGCTGTGCCACCGACCTGGTGACGGAAAAAAATGGTGCAATATTTACAAGCGGCGACCTGGCTAGCCTTACCAAAGCTTTGAAAACGTTAACAGCCGATAAGCAAAACCTGAAACAAATGGGAAAGCATTCGAAAGTCGTGATTGCCGCATGGAATTTTACTAATATTGCAGAGGCCTTTGAAAACAAGCTGCTGAATGAAAAGATTTGACCGCATAAAATTGGATTTTACCCGAAACTGGAACCTGCCCGGGAAACAGCGCCTCTCTAACCTGCTAAAGCCGTCTCGCGAGTTTAAAAATTCAATTAAAGATGGCATAACCTGGCTAACGGCGGAGAATATTGCGATTTATGCCAATGCCGATAGCTACATAGAATGGCAGATCTTAAGCAGCGGCACCTATGAAGATGAGATAAACAAACTGATCAGGACATCGCTAAAAGCAGGAGAAAATGCGTTAGACGTTGGCGGGAACATTGGCCTGCAAAGCATTCGTATGTCGCAACAGGCGGGTGATGCTGGTAAAGTTCTGGCATTTGAACCAATGGCTCATTTGCAGGAACGATTTAAACTGAACATAGCGCTTAATAAATGCAGCAACGTACAGCTGCTGCCTTATGCCCTTTCGACTGAGGAAAAAACGACAGTTTTTAAGATAGATACTGAAGCCTGGAACCAAGGCAATTTTAGCCTGCGGCCAAACCAAAGCGGAACGATTACACAAGAGGTTTTGATTAAAGCAGGCGATGATCTTAATGAAATAAAAAGCCTTACATCGCTGGCTTTAATCAAAATAGACGTAGAGGGATTTGAAAACCAGGTTATACAAGGGCTGTCCAATACCATCAGGAAACATTTACCGAGAATTATATTTGAATATGATGTTAATTACTGGACGATCAACGGCCAGGACATAAACGATTGTTACCGGTTTCTCGCGGGCATCGGGTATTCGTTTTTCCAGATAGTTGAGGTTGGGTGTGAGCGGATAATGGCCGCAGAAGCGATAGTGAGCGGAAACTTATTTTGCATGCCAAACGAACGATGAAAAAAAAAATACTGTTTGGCAAACTGATCATTCTGTTTATTCCATGGATACTTGCCCTGGCATTCCAGTCAACTCCTGTTGGGTCGTACTGGATTGCGTGGCTCGGCTCTTTCTTTATTTTCTTTGTTACCCTGACTGGCAAGATTATCCCCATGCCCGACGACAGGGCATTTTCCGAACAGCTGATGCGGCCCATTTTTATTGTCCAGATAATATTTGCCGGCTACATGTGCTGTACCTCCATATTTTATTTCATAAGTCTATTGGGCTACCGGTATTTTACGCTAACGAACCCTTTCTTTTTCGCCGATGACTTCGCGCTGCAAACCGTTGCCCAATGCCAGCGATATTATGTGCTCGGGCACGCGGCATTTGCATCTGGAATAATATGCTTCATGAAGTACCCGGTAAAATCAAAATATTATATTGCAAACGACAAACTTGCCAATAATTTACTAATTATTGCCCTAATTACTTTTCCCGTATCTTTATTCTTTTTAAAGCTGCCGGGCCTTGCGCAGTTCTACTTTCAGTATAGCTCGCTTAGTTTTATTTCCGGTACGCTGGCACTCGCGTTTGCCATCCCTTTGCAAAAACTGACGAACACCCTGATTTGCCTTGCGCTATATGGTTTCAATTTTTACGCGGCGCTCACCTCGGGGTTTAAAGAGCCGATCATCATTAGCGTACTTATTCTGGGCATTTTTTTATATCCGAACTATAAGAAAATTGTTATCACGGTTTTTGTACCGGCCTTGCTGCTGCTGTTTACTTTTCTTCCTACCTATGTCAACAGTTTCCGCGCTCAGGCATGGTCCGGGGATGAAACGTTTGATGCGGCATCACAAATTGCATTGGATGCCGCCCTGAACAACGACTCAAAGGACGACACAAACTGGGGTTTTTTGGTTTACAGGTTTAGCGAGATAGGTATGTTTACCGATTTTGTGCGCTCTACACCCGAAAAAGTGGATTTTTATAAGCTGCAGCTAGTTGAGCAATCGGCTATTACCATTGTGCCGAGGGTGTTTTGGCCATCAAAACCCAGTACTGAGGAATTAATTATGGAACGCGTTTATGACGCCGGCGTTGTTAGCACAGTTTCCAATGTTTCCGCAAAACCGGCGTTTATAGTTGACGCATATTTGTCTTATGGGTCAATAGGTATAATTATATTTCTTTTTATCTATGGAGCAGTGGCACAGTTGATATCTATAAAGGCGGAAAAATTGTTCGGCGGATATATTTTCGGGACGGCATTAATCTTCAGTGGCTTGTTCCAAATATTTTGGCGAGGATTAAGCTTTGAATTTTTGGTAAATTCAGTTTTTTGGAGTTATTTCAGCATGCTTGCCATTTTTAAAATATTAAGGTATACAAATATTTTGAAATTACGGGCTTGAAAAACTCCCGTTTTCCTTTATAATCTTCATTCTAATGGACTTTTAAAAAAATAGCAAAAAAGTATTCCCCGTTCAAAACCTGCCCCAAAAAGATTCCTTATTCATCGGAATAAATACCCCCAAAAACCAACTGGATTCTCTATTCAACCAAAACCAACTACACTTTCCCCGGAGATCCGGAAACCAGTCAACGTTAATAAAGCTAATTTTTTAAGGAACTTTCAAGTCGCCCTTTTTATAAAATGCAGGGCTGTTTAAATTAAAGGCCCTCATTGTCGCCGAAAATGGCTATCATTTACTGCATTCTATCGGTCTTGCCAGGAAAAAAATGATAAAATAGATGCAATCTGGCTACTGCATCTCCTATACAAGCATAATTTTACTTTTATTTAAAGTGCTTTTAAAGCCTCCTTTACCGTAAGCTAATGGGAGGCTTTTTGCTAATTTCCGATATATTTGCTTTATGAGATTCCAAGGAAATCGTTCAATTGATAAACTATTGTTGTTTTATAGCAGAAAGATACCTGATCATCCGTTCAAAATTAGGTTTGTAAACCTCTTAAATAGATTGGTGTTTAAAAAATCTATACAATTAAATAGTTCAAGTGGAGCAACTTTTTTTTTATCAACTGATGAGTATACAGGGCACGAGTTGGTTTACTCGGGATATTACGAACCATTAACTACAGCGCTTTGCGACAAATTGGTTAGTGGTGGTGGCAATATAATTGACGTTGGTGCGAGTATCGGGTTGTTTAGTATTCACCTAAGCAAGATTAACGGCACAATGATCTATGCTGTAGAGCCATCAGTGCAAAATTTCGCCTCTTTATTAAAAAATTTAGCGCTAAATCAATCTAAAAACGTACTCCCATTGAATGTTGCTTTGAGTGACCATGATTCATTTGGCTATCTTGAAAATATGCACCCGCAAAATTCAGGTACCATTAAAGTTGTGAATAGTTTTGATGGTAATCAGGCCTATTTAATACGGCTTACAACACTGTCAGAACTTATTCAGTATTTAGAACTTAAAGAAATCGCCTTACTCAAAATCGATGTTGAGGGTTTCGAAATGAATGTTTTTAAAGGGCACTTTGACAACGAGAACGCTATACTGCCAAACAATATTATTATGGAGTTTAATAGCATGATTGATAGAACTAAATATACCACAAGAGAATGTTTAGATTATATTTTATCCCTCGGATATTCCGCATTTAATGTATATGGAGCGCCTTACATCTTTAATGACCCTCTGCCTGAATCAAATCTTTGGTTAAAAAAGGATTGTTAAACCTCGTTTAAAGCTCCTTACCGGTGGTAAAAGCCAAGGTATATAACAATGGTAGACACACCAAATTGGGCATTCCGGAGCCATTGATCACCTCGTTCCAGACTAACGAACCGTTAGTTCTGAAACACTTTGACTATATCAATTCATTGATTAGTAAT
>JAQBOS010000443.1 GCA_028287925.1 Mucilaginibacter sp.
CCAACCTACGGGATAACTGACGACCAGGTTGAGCAGATGCTAATGGACAGCATTACCCATGCAAAAGATGATGTAAGCCAGCGCATGCTGATAGAGGCCCGCACAGAAGGCGAGCAAATGGTTTATACAGTGGAACGCTTCCTGCAAAAAAACAGCGATTTTATTTCGATAACTGAAATAGCGGATACCCATAAATATATTGAAACGCTGAAAAATTCATTAACCAGTGGCGATAAAGATCAGATCCATAAAGCCATTGATGAACTTAATGAATTTACACGTCCATTTGCCGAACGTTTAATGGACCAGGCCATCAGCCATGCGATGAAGGGGAAAAGTATTGAGTAATTCAATTGGAAAATTTGTAGAGACGCGATGCATCGCGTCTAAATGCGGACAAGCTGCCAATATGTTTCACAAAGATGGCAAATTGTGTTCCTAATTATAATGATTAATCTTAATGGTTTCAGACGCGAAGCATCGCGTCTCTACGACGAATAACATATAAATCATACATCTATAAAACACCTATTTTGAAAAACATCAAATCTACCTTCCTCCTATTAATTGTATTTTGCTTTTTAAGCATTACAAAAGTATCGGCAACAAAAATCAGTTATTTTAAATTTAATGATACTACGGTTAAAGCTTTGGATACCGTTTTGTATGATTCATTGATGCATAAGCTGGCAAATGGTGATAAAAGGTGGCCTGTAAAAACCAAAGCCTATCCTTTGCCGGGTGCAGTTTTACCGTATAACCGCATAGTTGCCTATTATGGTAATATGTATTCAAAAAACATGGGGGTATTGGGTCAGTATCCGCCAAAAATCATGCTGGCCAAGTTAAAGGCCGAAGTAAAAAACTGGGAAAAGGCAGATACCAGCACCCCTGTTATACCCGCCCTCCATTATATATGCGTTACCGCCCAGGCCGATGCGGGCAGAAATGGCTTGCATAACCTGCGCATGCCATTCAAACAGATTGACAGCGTGATCAGCATGGCCAAATCTATAAATGCATTGGTGTTTTTAGATCTGCAGGTTGGCTTCAGCACGGTGCAGAAAGAAGTGCCTTTGCTGGAGAAATATTTGATGATGCCAAATGTTCATCTTGGAATTGACCCGGAATTCTCTATGAAAGAAGGCAGTGTACCCGGAAAGCGGATAGGCACTTTTGATGCGGATGATATTAATTATACTACGCAATACCTGGCATCCCTGGTTAAAAAGTACAACCTGCCGCCAAAAATATTTATTGTACACCGTTTTACTAAAAAGATGGTTACAAACTATAAAAACATAAAACTACGACCTGAAATTCAGTTCGTAATGGATATGGACGGCTGGGGCGGTCCCGATCTGAAAAAAGGCACCTATAAATACTTTATCCAGGGCGAACCTGTACAATTTACAGGTTTCAAGTTGTTTTATAAAAACGACGTTAAAAACGGGCCAAAACGTCTGCTGACCATGAAAGAAGTTTTGGACCTGAAGCCAGCTCCTATTTATATCCAGTACCAGTAAAAAAGCAAAAAGCTGAAAGATAAAAGCTTAAAGCTGCTTTTTGCTTTAGTCTTTTAGCTTTCAGCTCAATTTACCTTTCAGCTTTAACCTAATTCCTACAGCTTATTTATCGCTTCCTGCTCTTTCAACGCAGCAATATTGTTGGTATCGCTAAACTTATCGGTTTGCGATGCAAAATCTGCTAAGATACTTGCAATAGTGTCAAGGTTATCGGCTACGCGCTGGTGCATATCGGGCAGGTCTTTTTCAAGTCTTTTATCACCCAGATCCATATTATCTACCTCTATTTTAGCAAGTTTTTGAATGATCGCCTGCTGACTATTTTTTAAATCTTCCAGTTCATGGACAATCTTTTCCATTAACCCAAATTTCTTTAACTTATCCATAATGTTTTGGTTTTAATTATATAGGTGCAACATCACTTGATATAAAATGTTTGAAAATTTGGATTTATGATTTATAACTAATAATTTAGTTATATGAAAACCATTCTTACATCTTTACTGTTCCTCTGCCTGTTTACAACCACATTTGCTCAGCAATCATTAAAGCTTGATGATGCCTTACTGATGGACTATTATCAAAGCCAGCGTTATAATGAAGCTATAGATTACCTGAAAAAGAGTTTCCCGGAGCCAGTTACAGATCTTAAAGTTTTATCACGCCTGGCTTATACATCGCAAATGGCGAATAAACTTCCGGATGCCGAGGCTTATTACCAGCGTGCTTATAACATGGATACTACTAACCAAAACATACTGTTTAACATGGCGGGCATAAATATACGGCGCGGTAATCTTCCAAAAGCTGAGCAATATTATAAACAGGTAGCTTTACGGGATACAGGGAATTTTACGGTTTATAGTCAGCTGGCATCGTTATCAGAAAGGAAGAACGACACCGTTGCCGCTATCGGCTATTTTGAACACGCAAACAGGATCAACCCTAACGATGTTGATGTGGCAAGTGAACTGGCAGATCTTTACACTGCCCTTAAACAATTCGACAAGGCGCTGCTGGTGCTAAATAAAGCCGCTGCAAGCGATCCGGATAACGTTATTATTTTACTAAGCACCATGAAGTTAACCTACGCTGAAAAAAAATGGGCCGAAACTGTTGATGTATGTAATAAGCTCATCCAAATGGGATCTGTAAGCGGGATGATAACTACCAAGCTCGGTATTTCTTATTATAATTTAAACAACTATGCCTGCGGAGCCGAAACTTTGGCCAGCCTGAAGGCCATTGAACAAACTGAATACACCCTTTACTATGCAGCCTTATGCTACAAAGGGCTCAAAGACAATGTACAGGCTATTAATTTTTTGAACCAGGCTATTGCCCAGGGAATCTCTCCTTACATTGCTAACTACTATGGTGAGATTGCCGACAGGGACATTACTTTAAACAGGCATAAAAAAGCGGCCCTTGCCTATCAAAAAGCATTACAGTTTAGCGAAAGCCCGATATTGTATTACCTGTTGGCTAATTTGTATGACACAAAGCTGAATGATAAAAGAAACGCCCGGATCTATTACAAAAAGTTCCTGGCTTCAAAGCCATCGGGGAAACAGCAAACCTATATAGCATTTGTAAAAAGCCGGGTAGAGCAGCTTAAAAATTAGCGCTGCATCAGTCTTGCAACATATTTACCGATAATATCAAATTCAAGGTTAACAACAGAACCAGCTTTTACATGTTGCAGGTTGGTATGCTCAAAAGTGTAGGGTATAATAGCAACCGAGAAGCTATTGTTATGTGAGTTAACAACAGTAAGGCTGATCCCATTTACACAAATGGAGCCTTTTTCTACCGTTACGTTGCCTTGTGCAGAATCATATTCAAAAGTGTATTCCCAGCTGCCATCTAATTCTTTAAAATCAATACAGGTAGCGGTTTGGTCAACATGCCCCTGTACAATATGGCCATCAAGGCGGGCATTCATTTGCATGCAGCGTTCCAGGTTTACCAGGTCGCCGGTTTTAAGGTGGCCCAGGCTGGTTTTATTTAAGGTCTCCTCAATAGCAGTAACAGTATGCTTGCCATCTGCTAACGCGATAACCGTTAAACACACCCCATTATGCGCTACCGACTGGTCGATCTTTAACTCTGCAGCTATTGATGATTCAACCGCAATGTGCAGGTTACCCTGTTCGTGCCGCAGCTCAGTTATTATTCCTAAAGTTTCTATTATTCCTGTAAACATAGTCGGCCCCCTAGCCCCCTAAAGGGGGAACTTTTTGATTTGCGAAATTAAGAAAATAGCTAATTTGTAATGTCATTCAATTGTGGTATTACCACATGTTATTCACTCCCCCTTTAGGGGGCCGGGCTTCTATTTAAAATTACTGCTTAGCTCTAATTTCTTATTTCTCAGATCAACGCCGCCTTCAATAACCGATTTCAGGTTTGCCATATAAAATGTCCAGCCTATCTGGCATTGCACATACAGATTTTTTGACAGATCAGGTTCTTCAGGGATATTTTCCTGCGTAAGCTCAACAATTGACACACCGTTGCGGCTGTAGATATTTATGGTTACAATGCTCCCGCCCGAAAAGGTGAACTTTAAAGAATCGGTTCCGTTTGCTTCCAAGATCTGGCCCTTTTCAACAGCATCATCACCATAGCCGTGCCAGTACCATTCGTAGGTATCCTCCGTCATAATAAATTCATGAGGTTCCCTGGTGCGTCTTGGGATGGTATAAAAATTAGCTTTACGTAAAAACCATTTTTCAATACCTTCTGTGGTTGCCCATGCTTCGTAAAGGGTTCTTATATCTGTATTATAATCGCCGGCTATTTTAAAGCTGGTCCATTTATTGTCGGTCATATTGGTAATATAGCTTTTATTATCTCAAATTTAGTTATAATAGTTTTCGTGTTTGTTAACTTGCTGATAAATCTTTAAAAATGCCAAATCAAAGTGCCGGTGTATTATTATACCGTAAAATAAACAATCAGCAGCAGGTTTTCCTGGTTCATCCCGGCGGACCATTCTTTAAAAACAAAGACCTTGGCGCCTGGTCGATCCCAAAAGGCGAGTTTTCGGAAGGCGAAGAAGCGTTATTGGCGGCCAAACGTGAATTTGAGGAAGAAACAGGACAGTCCATTGATGGCAATTTTATCCCTTTAAACCCTGTTAAATTAAAAAGCGGTAAAAGGATTTATGCATGGGCTGTGGAAGGCGACATAAACCATGAAACTATTTTCAGCAATTTATTTGAGATGGAATGGCCACCCAAATCAGGCAAAAAACAATCATTCCCGGAAATTGACCGGGCCGGATGGTTTGGGGTTACCGAAGCAAAATTAAAGATCAATATAGCGCAGGCAGCGTTTATTGAAGAGTTGATTACTCTTTAATCTCAAAAAAAAACTCTCTGTGTAACTTTGCGTTTTTCTTTGTGAACTCTGCGGTAAAAAATAACCACAGAGAAACTGAGGAGGCACAGAGGTCACTAAGATTTTGGAAAATACCGGTTTAAACGGTTCGCCTGTTCTTTACCCAATCAGATACCGCTCCGTCAGCGATCTCAGCCACTTTTAAACGCTGTGTGCTTAATAGCTTTTCCATTATCATGGCCGCTACCAGGGCTTCATCTTCATTACTGGTTTGCAACGAGCCTGGTGTAAAGTATTTCTTTACAAAATGCGTATCAAAATTACCCGATACAAAAGCTTCATGCTGCATCACAAACTTTCCGAAACCAAGCGTAGTTGTTATGCCTGTTATATGATACTCGTCAATTGCACGAATCATTCGCTCAATAGCCTCGGTTCTGTCCTTACCGTAAGTTACCAGCTTGGCAATCATCGGGTCGTAATAAATGGGGATCTCCATTCCTTGCTCAAAGCCGTCATCAACCCTAACTCCCGGCCCTTTTGGGGTGACGTAGGTTTGCAGAGTGCCTATGTCTGGTAAAAAGTTATTATCTGGGTCTTCGGCATAAACCCGCAGTTCAATGGCATGCCCATTAATTTTAAGGTCTTCCTGTTTAAAGCTGATGGCTTCGCCCCTTGCAATCCTGATCTGTTCTTTTACCAAATCAACCCCGCTGATCAGCTCACTTACCGGATGCTCAACCTGCAGGCGGGTGTTCATCTCTAAAAAGTAAAAGTTCAGCTGTTCATCCATTATAAACTCAACCGTGCCCGCACCTGTATAGTTAACAGATCGCGCTACGTCAACCGCACACTTACCCATCTGCTCCCTTATCTCCGGCGTTAATATAAATGAGGGTGCTTCTTCAATCACTTTTTGATGCCGGCGCTGCACAGAGCAATCCCGTTCAAACAGGTGCAGGATATTACCATACGTATCACCCAAAACCTGGATCTCAATATGCCGAGGTGATGACACATAACGTTCAATAAATACAGCCCCATCTCCAAAAGCCGAGACAGCTTCAGATACCGCCAATTGCATTTGCTCTTCAAAATCAGCCGCGCTTTCCACTATCCGCATCCCTTTGCCGCCGCCTCCGGCCGCCGCTTTTATTAATATAGGGAAACCTACCTCAACAGCACGAAGCTTAGCTTCATTAATATCAGTTATGGCTTCTTCGGTGCCGGGCACCATTGGGATGTTATATTTTAAAGCTGCTGCCTTTGCCGAAAGTTTGTTGCCCATTACCTCCATGGCTTCGGGCGATGGACCAATCAAAATCAATCCTGCTTCCCTAACCTGGCGTGCAAATGCAGCATTCTCGCTTAAAAACCCATAGCCCGGATGAATTGCTTCGGCACCGGTTTTATTGCAGGCATCAATTATTTTACTCCCCACAAGGTAGGATTGACTTGAAGGAGACTCACCAATGTGCACCGCTTCATCAGCATAGCGAACGTGGAGCGCATTACGGTCGGCATCTGAGTAAACAGCCACTGTTTTAATGCCCATTTCGCGGGCAGAACGCATTACTCTTAAAGCTATTTCGCCACGGTTGGCAACAAGGATCTTTTGCATAAACAGTTTCAAAGTTAGAAGAATTGGCGGAAATTTTGCTGAAGCTAAAAAATTAGCACTTAGCAAACCGGGCTTTAAACAATCAAAAAACGGCTTTAGCAATAAATATTATAAAAACCGGTATAAACATTAAACATTGCGTAACCTTAGAAGTATTGTTTTCGTAAAAACCAAAAATCACTTTGGACCCCCTTATATGAACATTCTAATCTTCCTGGTAAAAATACTTATGATCCTCGGCGTTATTCTAATTATCGGGGTATTGTTTTTCAGCTATCTAAAACATTTGAAAAAAACACGCTATCCTAACTGGAAATTTCCTGATTATGTTAGCGTTGGTTATGCCGAGTATTTGTACAATAAGTATATAAAGAGAAGCATTAAATAGCTTTTGGCGTATTACTCAAAATCAACTCCAGGAATTTAAGATCGAGCCAGCGGCCAAACTTATACCCTACTTCTTTAAAGTGAGCTACCTCCTCAAACCCAAACGAACGGTGGAGGTTAATACTGATTTCATTATCGGAGCTTATGCCTGCAAGCAGCGCATGTATGTTCATTTGCTTTGCACGCGCTATCAATGATTGCAGCATTATTTTACTAACGCCTTTCCCTCTATGGGAAGCCTCTACATAAACTGAGAGCTCCGCAGTATACCTATAACAAGGCCATGCCCTGAAATGCCCGAAACTGCAAAAACCTGCTACGTTACCATCTATAACAGCCACAAACACCGGAAAACTATTATTCACCCTATCATTGTACCAGTCTTTTCGCATTTGAAAGGTATGCGGCTGTTCGCTGTATACTGCAGTGGTATTCACTATAACATCATTATAAATATCGAGGATGTAAGGCAGGTCATCTTCCCGCGCATCTCTAATGCTTATATTATCCATAATTATTATAAAGCAAAACACCCTTTAGCATTGTGCTAAAGGGTGTTTGTATTTTATTGTTTATGATCGCCTTGCGGAGCCGGCGTTCCACCAGGAGCAGGTGCACCCGCAGGAGGTCCGCCCGGACCTTTTCTTTCAGGAAGCTTTGCATCGGGATGAGAATCACCGCGGTGGCAGGTATAGCAGTTAACACCACTGGTTAACACCATTCCCAATGAATCCTTTTTAGCTTCAAAATATTTTTGGTTGATCTTGTTCATCATCTTATACATTTTGCGGGCCATTTCCTTTTCGGGCTTGGCATCACTTGCAAAATCCATTTTCTTTTCAGCTTCATTGCGTACATGGCAAAAATCGCAATGAACACCTAATGAACCCGACCATTCATGCATTACTTTACCCAATTGCTCATGAGTAAGGTGTTTAGGTAATACCTTAAGATTTTTATAGCCCGGATCATCATCCGGCTTCATAGAGGTTAACGCAACCAATGTTACTACAGAAGACAAACAAAGGGTTACTAAGATTTTTTTGTTGATTAGCATATTTGTCATGTTTAAGTCACCTAAGATAAATCATTAATTTCAATGTTACAACCGTTACCTGTTTAATCGCAAATATTTTACTAATCAAAAAAATATTTGTTAAAAAAAGTTAAAACGCTTGCTTTATTACGAATTTGTCGTAGATTTACGAAACAATCGTAAAAAGATGGAAAAATTATCTAAACAAGAGGAAGAAGCAATGCAAGCGGTATGGCAGTTTGGTAAGGGTTTTATAAAAGATTTCCTTGACCTGATGGAAGAGCCAAAGCCCCCTTACACCACGCTTGCGTCAACCGTAAAGAACCTGGAGCGTAAGGGTTTTGTAGAAAGCGAAAAAATGGGAAACTCATTCCGGTATGCCCCTGCGATACTGGAAGAAGACTACAAAAAGAAATTTATGAACGGTTTTGTAAGCGATTATTTTCAAAACTCCTATAAAGACCTCGTTACATTTTTTGCCAATGACAAAAAGATCAGCGCCAGCGAGTTAAAAGAGATCATTAAACTTATTGAAAACCCTAAATCCTGAAGGCCATGCCAGCTTTGTTTGTTTTCCTTTTTAAAGTAAATATTGCCCTTCTGCTGTTTTGTGCGGGTTATTACCTTGTGTTAAGGCACCTTACCTTTTACACATTAAACCGCATTTACCTGGTTGCCGCTATAATATTTGCAACTATATATCCAAAAATAAACCTGTCGGGCTTTTTGGAACATCATCAGCAAATTGCCAAGCCGATGCAGGTTATAGTTCTTAACTGGCAGGCCCCAGCAAAGGCACTTATTAAACCGATTGCACAGCCAAACTACTGGCTCTGGGCCGAAGTAGTTTTATGGACGGGTGTTGTATTGTTTGCTTTACGGCTACTGGTGCAATTATATTCACTATATAAATTATACCGCAGCTCAACTGCCGCTACGATTCATAACCATGACGTAAGAGTGATCAATAGCGATACGGGCCCTTTTTCATTCTGGAAAAGCATCTACATTAATCCCGCAAAGCATGAGCCCTCTGATTTAAGATCGATATTGTTACATGAGCAGATCCACGTTAGTGAATGGCATACGCTTGATGTATTGCTGGCTGAATTAAGTACCATATTCTACTGGTTTAACCCCGGGGTTTGGCTCATGAAAAAGGCAGTGCGTGAAAATATAGAATTCATTACCGATCGTAAAATATTAAAAAACGGCACCGATAGTAAACAATATCAATACAGCCTGGTGAACGTAAGTTTTTCTGCCGCATCCCAGGGAATAGTGAACCACTTTAATATATCAACTATTAAAAAAAGAATTATCATGATGAACGCAAAAAGATCTTCGAAATTTAACTTAACCCGGTATGCCTTTTTAGTGCCGGCCGTCGTTGCACTGCTGCTGGTTTTCAGCATTTCAAAAGCCGCTTTGGTTAAAAAAAGCACCCCTGCTATTAAAGTATTCTCAGCTTTAACAAATAAATTAATTTATAAAGAAAACGTAAAAACTACAGCAGGTAATAACAAAGCAATCACCGCTACCATTAAAAGTAATTTAGTACAGCAAAAAGCTGCAAAAACCATTGACACGATCAGAAAGGGCAAATTCTTTTTTAGTACCTCTGATAATTCAGATTCACTAAATTATGTACTAAATGGTGTTAAAACCACCAAGACTGAACTTTTAAAGATTGATGAAAGCCGCATCTATAGCGTAAATGTTGTATCAGCAGAAACTGCTGCGAAATTATTGCCCCATCTTAACAATAAACACGGCGCATTATTTATAACTACAGATGACTCTGAAGCAGGCAAAAAATTCAAAGAAAAACTGGATAACCTGGACAAAAACAGGTACACGGTATTAAGTGGCAGCTACACCCCAATTGGAAACGTCAGTAAACTTGTAGTTGTTGGTACACCAAATGGCTCGGGTAATGCTATTAGCGATGATGATTCAGATAATAATATAGCTATAGCAGGTTCAAGCAGTGGTACAGGAAAAGTTGCGACATTTAATCTTATAACTAAAAATGGCAATTCAGTAGGCCGGTTAACACAACGCAAAAGTGTTAGCGGTTATGGAAATAAAATGAATAAAGATTCCTCTAACAAAGCCGCAGTAACTTATAGCATATCTTTTGATACCGTCGCTGCTGTCCATAATTTAAACTCTATGTTATACGAAAACAGGACTAATTCCAGGGCTGCCACACTTGCTTTCGCAAATTCAAATTCAAAATTCAGTCTTAATCACCTTTCTGACAAGCTGATCATTATTAATGGTAAAATAGCTTCAGAAGCTGATATGAAAAAGATCTCAGCATTTGATATCGACCGCATGGTTTTAAAAACCGATGATGAAACCAAAGAACTATATGGCGATAAAGCCAAAAACGGAATTGTTTTTATAGTGACAAAGAAAGGCGCTAAAGGAGTTAAGTAAGTTGATTAAGTTGGATTGGGTTGATTAGGTTAATGGAATCAATAATAAGGTCAGTTAATAGTTGTTGAAGATTTAACTTAATCAACTCAATCCAACTTAGTCAACTCAATCAACCTAATCAACCCAATCCAACTCAATCAACCTAATAAACCAACTAACTGGCTTCGGCCAGTTTTTCGTTTTCAATTATTTTGATCAGCGCTTTTTCGGCAATATTTAATTCGGGAGAATTAACATCTTTTTCCTCATCAATATTTTTGATGTATTTAAAAATTGCACCATCCTCATAGCTTTTTATAACCGTTGGATGCACATAGTATTTTTTGCAAACAGTGCGGGTGTTGCCCAGGTTTAGTGCAACCTCATCCAAAACCGTAACAATTTTCTTTTTGCACTCTGTAATGGTTTCAAATTCACCGGCTTGTTTAAAGGCATATAATGCGCTTACGCTGCCTGCCCAGGTTCTGAAATCTTTGGCGGTAAAATCTTCGCCGGTTATTTCTTTAAGGTAATTATTTACATCACCCGACCCTATCGTACAACGTTCGCCACTTGCATTGTAATATTGAAAAAGTTCCTTCCCGGGAATCTCGCGGCACTGCTTTACAAGCCTCGCCAGCTTCCTGCTTTGTAATGATACTTTATGATAAACCCCTTTTTTTCCTTTAAACTCAAAATTCATGGTCGATCCTTCAATCTTTACATGCCTGTTCATAAGCGTGCTTAAACCAAATGAACCATATAACTTTTTGTATGACTCATTTCCTACCCTTATACTGGTCAGCTCCATCAGGCGCACAACAAGCGCTACAATTTTATCGTGATCGGAGTTATGGTGGGCCAGGTCTTTATCAACCTGCCTCCTGATAGCGGGTAAATGGGCTGCAAACATTTGAAGGCGATGATATTTTGATTGGTTACGAATTTTGTTCCAGTCAGGATGATAGCGGTATTGCTTTCTTCCGGCAGCATCTGTACCGGTAAATTGCAAATGCCCGTTCTCATATGGCGAGATCCATATATTGGTATAAGCAGGCGGGATAACCAGTTTATTGAACCGCTCTATTAGTTCTTTGTCTTTTACCAAACCACCGTCCGCATTATAATAGCTCCATCCTTTGGCCGCCTTTTTTCGGGTATAGCCGGGTGCGGAATCTGATCCATAACGCAGGCCGACAGCTTTTGCAGTGACTTTAGGGTCGCGTCCTATTTTCTCGAGTTTGGTTAATAATCGGTTCATCACACCTACAACAAAGGCGGCAATTATAAGTTTGTTAATTTGAACGAAATAGATTTCCCATTGACCATATGCTTTTCAAATTACTGATTGTTTTTTGACTATCCGCTGACTTTTCCCAACCAATAAACACGGAATTTTACTTTCATAACAAAACCATCAAACTTATGAAATACAATTTTTTAGGAAACACCGGCCTGGTGGTATCCGAGCTATGCTTTGGCACCATGACCTTTGGTGGCAAAGGCTACTGGGAAGCCATCGGCACAATCCAACAACAGGGTGTAAACGACCTGATGAAGGTTGTAGTAGATTCGGGCATTAATTTTATTGATACGGCCAATGTTTATTCATTTGGCGAATCAGAGAAGCTGCTGGGGCAATCTATAAAGGATCTCGGCATTAGCCGCAACGAGCTGGTAATAGCAACAAAAGTGCGCGGTCGGATGGGCGAGGGCGCAAATGATATGGGCCTCTCCCGTTACCACATCTTTCAGTCGGTTGATGATAGTTTAAAACGTTTACAGCTTGACCATATCGATATTTTGTATTTACACGGTATAGATCCAAAAACATCAGTAGAAGAAACGGTGCGTGCTCTTAATGATGTTGTACTAACCGGCAAAGTGCGTTATATTGCTATTTGCAACTGGCCCGCATGGATGGTGATGAAAGCAATTGCAATAACTGAAAAGCATGGCTGGAATAAATTTATGGGGCTCCAATATTTTTACTCATTAGCTGCGCGCGATATTGAGAGGGAATTATTGCCGTTGGCAGCCGATCAAAATATTGGTGTAATGCCATGGAGCCCGCTTGCTGGCGGTTTCCTTGGCGGAAAATATGGCCGCAATGCAGAAAAAGCAGAAGGGAGCCGCAGGGATACATTTGATTTCCCGCCTATTAATAAAGACAAAACATACGATATTATTGATGTAATTACCCAAGTTGGCAAACAGCACAATGTTTCAGCAGCCGAAGTGGCTTTAGCCTGGGTTCGTCAGCAAAAAGGAGTTACCAGTACCATTATCGGCGCTAAAAATGTTGACCAATTAAATGCCAATATCAAATCGACCGAACTACTGCTAACCGCTGATGACCTGAAAAAGCTTGATGAAGTAAGCGCATTACCAAAAGAATATCCCGCATGGATGGTTGAAAGACAATCGGCAGACAGGGCGTTGAAATGAAATAAGTCGGAAAGACCGAAAGTCAGTAAAGTCCGAAAGATAGTTATTCCATATCAGATCTTTCTTTCGGACTTGCGGACTTTACCGACTTGCGGACTTCTTCACTTACCTGTTTGAAGGTAGTAATTGATCGTTTTTTCCCAATCCTTTAAATTTTGTTTATAAATGGATTGCATGGCGATGGGGTTAATTTGATTGCCAATTGAATTTAATCCTGTATAGCTGTAGGTTATTTCTGCAGATGTAAGATTACCTGATCCTGAACATTTTATTGTTATCGTCCAATACCTGTTTTCGGTTGAAACAAGGTACTGGATCAAATGATCATTTGGCTGGTATTTGGTCACAATCCACAAAAAACCGGCTTCATTATGCCCGTGTCCTTTTGTTTTGAAAACCGTTCCTTCTTCTATCCTTTCTGCTGATGGATAAACAAGTTTTGGATTCCATTTATCGGCCCATTTTCTTTCCTCAAATGCGCCGAATAAAGGAAACACCTTTTCAATACTTCCGTTAAGCTGAATCACTGCTGTTTTAGAAACCCTTTGGGCTACAAATTTATCGCTCTCCATTTGATTTTGATTTTTACAGGAAAACAGCAGCAATGCTGCCATCATAAAATATAACTGTTTCATTATTAATACTGTTTGAAACAAAGATATCCTGCTGATTAAAAATGGATTTATCGAAAATTGGGAACTTTATTTGCGCAATAAAGCAGATGGAGAAATTTTAAATCTTCTTCTGAAAAGGCTGCTAAAACTCTGAAGGCTTTCAAAGCCCACTGTGTAACAAACCCGACTTACGGAATAGTGCTGTTCTTTTAAAAGCTGATATGCTTTTTGCAGCCTTAAATTTATAATATATTGGTGCGGCGTTAAGCCGTATAAAGCCTTAAAATTTGCCAAAAAATGAAACTTGTTCATACAGGCTTGTGTTGCAATATCATCTAAGCATAATGAAAGCGTAGTTGCATTATCTTCCATAAAATCCCTTGCTATAAACAGGCGTTTATATAATTCTTCCCTTGTCGATCTTTTTACCGAATTAATTTTTTGCAGATCAATAGAAAGCGCCGAATTAATTTTAATAAAGCTTGTTAACAGATCAAATAAGCCGTCATCTATTTCCTGCTGGCCATAATAGTTTGACGAGAACAAGAAATGCAAATGCGAAAGAATTGTACCCGATTGAAACGGAACATTCGGGATGTTCAATTTTACCTTTTCCTTAACGGAAGGATCATCTAAAAGATGATTGGCCGGGGTAGTAATTGAATAAATACTACTGTCAACAAAATCTTCATTAAACAATATAAACAGAGTTTTTAATGGCTGTTTACTATCAAAGTTAATAGCAAGCTCATCCCCCGGGTTTAAGAAATAAAAACATCTTTCAGAGATCGATACCGGTTGATTATTGATAACGTACCGCCCCTTATTTAAAAAATTAGTGGCAAAAAGGTAGGGTGTTGTGTGATTAGGGTAGTAATATTTGCCGTTAGTGCTTGTATATAAAATGGTATTATTTAATCGTCCGGCCGGCCCGGTATTGCCATTAAACTGTGAATCTGGTAGTTTAGAAATAAGCATTGTTGCATTATTTTGTTGTTTGACTTAAGTTTTTAAACGGCGTAGCCCTCAACGAGGCCGTTAAAAACAAACACTGCGAGTTAAACTTCGTAAATCTTCCCTGTAATTCCTTTCGGACTTTACCGACTTTCGGATTAAAGACTCTTCAGCACACTTACTACATACTCCACCTGTTCAGGGTGCACATCCAGATGCAGTACAAAACGGATACGGTGTTTATCTGTTGATAGTGCTTTTATACCTTTTTCTTCCAGCTTTTGCAGAACAATGTTTGCAGGTTCAACCGTATCAAACAAAACAATATTGGTTTCCTGAGGCAATACATTGGCCACCCAGCCACATTTACCCAACTCATCAGCCAATATCTGCGCATGCGCATGGTCGATTTTCAACCTTTCAACATGATGATCGAGCGCGTAAATACCGGCGGCGGCTAAAAATCCTGCCTGGCGCATTCCGCCACCAAAAACCTTGCGGATGCGGCGCGCATATTTTATAGTTTCCTTATCAGCCAGGAACACAGAGCCAACCGGAGCACCTAAGCCTTTTGAAAGGCATACAGAGATCCCGTCAAAACATTTACCATAATCCACTGCTTTATCACCGGTATGCATCAAAGCATTAAAAATACGGGCGCCATCCAAATGAAGCTTTAAGTCTTTGTTTTTACAAAGTTCAGCTATTGGCTTTATCTGTTCAATTGTGTAACAACTGCCTCCCCCTTTGTTAACTGTATTTTCAAGTACCACCAAACTGGTATGCGGATAATGAATATTTTCGGCGTTTATTTCCGGCTCAATCATCTCGGCAGTAATAATACCGCGGTAACCATTTAATAAACGGGTTGATACACCAGAGTTAAAGGCTATCCCCCCACCCTCATACCGGTACACATGTGCAGTTTGATCAGCAATCAGTTCATCTAAAGGCTGGGTAAAGCATTTAATAGCAATTTGGTTGGTCATAGTGCCTGACGGGCAAAAGATGCCTGCTTCCATACCAAAAATAGCAGCAGACTTCTCTTCCAGCTCATTTATAGTTTCATCTTCGCCAAAAACATCATCGCCTACTTTTGCACTAAACATTGCCTCCAGCATTCCCGGAGTAGGTTTAGTAACGGTATCGCTTCTTAGATCAACAATCATCATATTAAATGTTGTAAAATTACGTTATTTGTGTTTTAATAATTATGCGCTCAATTTTAATCATTTTATTTTTTATACTGATAACTGTATCAGCAAAATCGCAATCTTCCAAATGGCTGCCCGGCCGTTTTACCGATATAAAAGGAAACACTGAATCCGGATCTATCCGGGTTAACCCGTCCGCCAAAGGCCCTATAAAAGGCGAAGGCTTTATTGAGTTTAGAGAAAACGATAAATCAAATCCGTTTAAGCTTAGCGCTAGCGATCTGAAATCATTTGTGGTAGCAAAAGATAGCTTTGTTGTAGCACATGCTCCCGGAAATGAAGCCTGGGCAAAAAATGAGTTTGATTTTGTAAAGGTTGTAATTGATGATGAAGTTAAGCTCTATATGAGCCGGGGCGGCAGCGGCAGTAAGGGTGGCATTGGCGGAACGGGCATTGGTATTGAACCTGGCATAGGCATTGGAACCGGTGGATATGGTGGAGGCGTGAGTGGTGGTGTCAGCGGCGGCGTATCTATCCCTATCGGTGGCGGTGGCTATAACAGCAACGAAAAAACGGTTTACTACTATGGTGCAAACACTGCCGAAATGAAACGCATCACCAATCAAAATTTCGAAGATGTAATGACCGACATTATGGGCGATGAACCCGATGTTGTTGATAAGATCCACGCAAAGGTTTACATGCTTGCCAATATTGACAGGTTAATTGCTTATTTTAAACAAGTGAGGGGAGCGGAAAGCTCAAAGCCGAAAGCAAAAAGCAATTAAAGTAAAAAGCCTGATTTCCAAAATAACCGTTTCTTGCTTTCAGCTTTAGTCTTTTAGCTTTCAGCTAAAGCCCCTGCGCTATTACAAACCCGCTTGCCCAGGCCCATTGAAAATTATAGCCGCCCAGCCAGCCGGTAACATCCACGCATTCGCCGCCATAATACAGGCCGGGCATCTTTTTTACTTCAAGAGTTTTGGATGACAGCTCATCGGTTGATACGCCGCCGCGCATTACCTCGGCTTTGTCGTAACCCTTATCCCCGGCTGGTTTTACTTTGAACTCGTGGATCAGGGTGTTAATGTTTTCAAGATCTGCTTTATTTAGCGACGCCAGGTTTTTATCTACCGGTAACTTATCGCTCAAAGCTTCGGCAAATTTGCGGGTAAACAGGTTTGCCAAATAAGCCAGCAGCATTTTTTTACCGTTTGCTTCGCGTTCCTGCAGAATCAGCTCTGCTATATTTTGATTTGGCAGCAGGTCGATATAAATATATTCACCTGGCCGCCAGTAGGATGAGATCTGCAAGATAGCCGGACCGCTTAATCCCCAATGCGTAAACAGGATATTTTCTTCAAAACTGACCCGGTCGTTCCAAACCCGGCAGAATATGCTATTGCCTGAAAGTTGCTCATACCATGGCTGATCCTTCCCGGTTATGGTAAGCGGCACCAATGCCGGCGCGGTATCATTAATTCTTAAGCCGAATTTCTTTGCTACCCTCAACCCAAAATCTGTTGCTCCCATTTTAGGAATAGGTAATCCACCGGAGGCGATCACTACTTTAGGGACAGATAAGTTTTCAGTTCTTCCGTTTCGTTCCACCGAAACAATAAAACCATTATCAACCTGTTCAATCGCTTTAACTTCTGCACTACACCAGATCTCCTGCCCTAAATCCACACAAAGGGAGGTAAACACCTTTACTACATCCCTGGCATTATCACTTTCAGGAAAAAGCTGCCCAAGCGTTTTTTCTTTCCCGGTGATGCCGTAGGTTTCAAAAAAGCTAATGGTATCATCAACCGTCCATTGCGATAGGGTTGATTTGCAAAAGTGCTCGTTATCAGATATAAATTGCTGCGCCGAGGCATACAGGTTGGTATAATTGCATCGCCCGCCGCCACTGATCAGGATCTTGGCGCCCACCTTATCGTTCTTCTCTAATACAAGGGTGCGTTTGCCTAAAAAACCGGCTTGCACGGCGCACATTAATCCGCAGGCGCCGCCGCCAATAATTATAGCGTCAAAATCTGTTTGTTTTGTTAAATTTGCTGTCATGGCTGAAGTGTCGCAAATATCAGAATTTGGAAAGATACTTATCTTCCTAATTACAGGAATAATAATGGTATGCGTGGCTTTTTTAATAAACAAGCTTTTAGCGCCCAATAATCCTACCCCCGAAAAGCTAACCTCGTATGAGTGCGGCGAAGAAACAACCGGCAATGCCTGGCTGCCGTTTAACTCCCGCTTTTATGTTATCGCGCTGGTATTCTTGTTGTTTGATGTTGAAATGGTGTTCATTTTCCCGTGGGCAACTGTATTTGGCAGCCATGAAATAAACAATTACGACCCGCGCTGGGGTTGGCTGGCATTAACAGAGATGTTTGTGTTTTTAGGCATTCTGATCCTGGGTTTGGCATATGTTTGGGTGAAAGGCGACCTTGACTGGATAAAACCAAAACCAATTGTACCAACAACAGATACTTTTATTCCTGCATCACTTTACGAAAAGCTTAACGTTGAGCAAAGTAAATATAAGGTAAAAGCATTTACGCTTGAACACCAAATACCCGAAGCCGAAACTGCTCCAACGCTTACAACATCTACAACCACTACAACTCCCATAAGAAAACCTATATTTAAACCAACATTTAAAAAACCCGGAAATGAGCAGTGAGCTGACAAGTGAGAACGGTGGCGTTATAATAACCAAGGTGAATGACCTGCTTAACTGGTCGCGGTTGTCATCTTTATGGCCATTAAGTTTTGGAATAGCCTGCTGTGCCATTGAGTTTATGGGTGCGTTTGCCTCTACCTATGACCTGGACCGTTATGGCGTTTTCCCCCGCCCGTCTGCCCGCCAGGCTGATGTTATTATCATTGCCGGAACAGTTACCTTTAAAATGGCAGAACGCATTAAACGCCTTTATGAGCAAATGCCCGAGCCAAAATACGTGATCTCTATGGGCTCCTGTTCCAATTGCGGCGGCCCCTACTGGCAACACGGTTATCATGTAGTAAAAGGTGTCGACAGGGTGATCCCGGTTGATGTATACGTACAAGGTTGCCCGCCAAGGCCTGAAGCGCTAATTGGCGCTATACTGGAATTGCAGAAGAAGATTGAAGGAGAAAGATTGTTGGGAGGAGTCCGAAAGTTGGAAAAGACCGAAAGTCCGGAAGTTGCGAATACTTAACCCTTTGACCGTTTAAATTTGCGGAACGCTGAAGGGGAAAGGATAAGAGAAAGGGTGTCATGGGTAGGCACTCGAAGCATGAGCGCAGTGGCCTTTCCGCATGCTAAGCATGGTGCTAAGGCCTTTGCCCGCATCCTTCGGGTACTTCAGGATGACATCCCATTGCATGTTCAATATAAACTGTTAGCAGATCTATGAAAAAGAAATTAATCGTCACAATTTGCGCACTAATTATTACAGTTG
>JAQBOS010000620.1 GCA_028287925.1 Mucilaginibacter sp.
GTTTTATCATGCTGGTTTTTTGCTGCAACAGTTTTAAAGCATCGGCATTGGTTTTTATACTTTCCTTTACTTGCGGGTCAAGCTGTTTCCAGGTAAGGCCTTGTTTGTTCATAAACTTTTCATAGCCGGCTTTTGCATCCCATTCCTTTAGCTTTTCCCCGCTTACGCCAAGCTTTTTAAAATCTTGAAACTCATAAGCTACATTATGGACTTTTAGCCAGTCTAGCGCTTTCTTTACAGTATTGCAGTTTGTTATTCCATATACTTTCATGCTGCAATATATTAATTTCCCGTGGCAGGTTTAGCAGCACCTTTGGTATCATCATTATCAATACCACGCTGATTCTTTTTGATATCGGCCTTAAGCTTGCCAAAGCGGTAATTAAAGCCCACGTTAAATGACCGGATAGGGTTAAGCGATGTATTGCTTTGATAAAAATTCGGATCGCGGGTGTAGTTTTTAAATGTCCGGTACTGGCTGAACGGGTTGTTCACGTTAAAAAATATCGAACCCTTTTTATTCAGCACATCTTTCGATGTGCTTACTGAAGTAAATACGTTTGAGCTTGATTTACCCTGTAAAGATATGTTTGCGCTTTGGAAACCTACGTTTGCTCCTGCGCGCCAGGTATCGGTAATTTTATATCCGATATAAGTAAAGCCATACCCGGCTATTCCTTTATTACTGTAAAGCTGCCCGTTATAATACCCTTTTAGCCAAATATTTGACAGCCTGGTGTTCAGGTTAAAACTAAGTTTTTTTGTTATTGGGTAGTTTATGCTGGCATTCAAACCCAGGTTTTTACTGGTACCAAGGTTTTGGTAAGTAGTATAAGTTACCGTATCCTGCAGCCGGGTAACGTTCTGAATGGTATTGTTTGAGAATGCATAAGACAGCCCTATATTAAATGATCCCTTGGAAAATTTACTGAAATTTAATTCGAGACTATGATTAACTACCGGGACCAGATCAGGATTCCCGGTGCTAATAAACTTCGGATTGGTTCTGTTTACAAATGGATTAAGCAAGCCAATATCAGGCCGCTGGATCCTGTTTGTAAAGCCAAAAGTAAAGCTTGCCCCATTTTTTAGCTTCCGCTGAATTGAAATTGACGGCACAAAATTATTGTAGCTCCTGTCCAGATCTGTTGCCTGCGAAATAAAATGGGCTTTTATATCTGTACCTTCAAACCTCGCCCCTGCCTTAACGCCCCAATTATTTAAATTATACTGATAAGTATTATAAAGGCTGTACACATTTTGATTATAGGTAAAATTATCTGTATTTGTTGGATCAGGAACATACGTTTGGGTAGAATCTATAAAATTGCTGTTTTCAAAATCGCTGGAGTTGTCTCTTAAAATTGCTTTTATCCCGCCTTCAATAGTAATATTTTTTAGGGGATGAACATAATCCGCTTGTACTGTTTGCTCACGTGTTCCGGTATTGTTTTGCTGCAGGTAGTTTTGTAGAGCATAATTAAACCTGTCAAAAATGGTGTTGGTGTTCATGCTGTTACCGGGAGCATTTGAGTACTTATAGCTTAAGGTAAGCAAACGGTTCTTATTACTTTTAAAACCTAACTGGTAATTTACGCCAAAATCAAGACCGTGATATTTTGACCGGCCTGTATTGGTGAGCTTGTAGCTTTGAATGAGTGCATTATTGGCATCAAATTCATTTGAAAACTGGTCATTCTCGCTGGTGTTGCGGCTATTGTTGTAATCAAACGTACCGGTTATTAAGTTGAGGCTATCTATTTCATAACTTAATTCGGTGCTGGTGTAAATATAACGGCCCGAGTTAACATTGGTTGAGTTTTGCCTTAACAGCGTTGGATCAGTAGTTAATGTTTGCAGGTCAGATTCCGAAGAACCGTGGCGTTTTACCTGGTAGCCATAACCAGTATAGTTTGAAATACCCAGCTTTCCCTGCTTTACGGTTAAGTTTATACCACCGCCCGGGCCATAAAGACTATTCTCACGAACGTTTATGCTCCCGTTATATCCCTGGTCTATTTTTTTATTGGTGATGATGTTTATTATCCCGGCCAAACCCTCCGCATCATATTTTGCAGGCGGGGTTGTAATAATTTCTATCTTCTGGATACTGCTTGCCGGCATAGATTTAAACACGTCAGAAGGGTTATGTGCAACCAATGACGATGGCTTGCCGTTTATTAGAATTTTATAGTTGCTCTCTCCCTTTAGCTGGATATTATCGCTCGCATCAACAGTAACCAACGGCACCTTGCGCAACATATCCAAAACGTTTTGTGTTTTGGTTTCAGGGTCGGCCTGTACATCATAGCTTATCCTGTCAATCTCCTGCTTAACTATTGGCCTTACCGCTGTTACTGAAACCTCTTTCAGCTGATTTTTTGCAGGAGACATGATAATATTCCCAACATTTATCTCAGCATCAGTCCCTGTTATTTTAATAATTTTACCCTTATAGCCTACTGATGCAAGGGTTAGCCGGTATGCTCTTCCTGTTACAGTTTTCAATTCAAAAGTACCATCATCCTTTGTTAATCCACCTCTTACTGATTTTTTGGTTATTACATCCTCAAGCACAACGGTAGCGTAGCCCACCGGTTTATTGGTTATGGAATCAATAACCGTTCCCTTAACAGTTAATGCTTGTGGTGCAGGTTGCGCAAATACTGTGGCTGACAGGCAGCACAGCGCTATTAATAAAAGTTGTTTCATTTGGTTTTTTGGATACTGGCGCGAAGATATTAACCTGATCTGCGTAAAAAAAATGATTTGCCTGAAATTAACTATCAATTTAGTTACGTAACGCCAATGTTACTTTGTTGCAATAAGTATTGTCATGTTACTGTCTGTTTTGGTCATTATGAGCCTCCGCCGGTATTATTGCCACCACCGCCTTTGGTATCGTCATTACTGATTCCGTGCTGGTTTTTCTTTATCTCACTATTTAGTTTTCCAAACCGGTAACTAAATCTTACTGCATAATTACGATAGGGGTTTTCGAAAAAAGATGTTTGCGAAAACTGCGGCGTATTGGTAGTTGAAGTGTATTTGCGGTATTTGCTGTATGGGTTATTTGTTACTAATGATATGGTGGCTTTTTTATTTAAAAACTCTTTGGTAAGCACATATGAGTTAAATATAAAATTGCTCGATTTTCCCTGCAGGTTTACATCGCCGCTAAAAAATCCGGCATCAAAACCAAACCTGTATCCGCCATCAAACTTATAACCCAGGGTGCCAAATGCCTCGCCCCTGAAACCCGAATTTTTATAAAACTCACCATTATAAGTACCTTTTAACCAGATATAGGAAACCTCTGAATTTAAATTAAGCGTTATCCTTTTTGTTATGGACATATTGGTATTTAAGTTGAGGCCCAGGCTGCGGTTACTTCCTAAATTCTGGTAAGTTGTTGTTGTAACCGTATCGAGGGTATTATCGGCATTTTTATCAACCCTTAAATTGGTGACATTTTGAATAGAGTTATTTGAAAAAGCATAACTAAGGCCCGCATTAAAAGAGTTTTTTGAAAAATTGCTGTAAGTAAATTCAAAAGTATTATTCAGTTCCGGCCGTAAGTTGGGGTTACCTGTACTTATAAACTGCGGGTTTGAATTATCAACAAAGGGGTTTAGCTGGTAAATACCAGGGCGCTGGATCCGTTGGGTAAAGCCGAAATTTATGCTGCTTGTTTTAAAGCTGCGCTGTATGGAGATTGATGGGATCAGGTTATTGTAATTTTGATTAACCTTTGCGTTAACTGATGAAAAATCAGCATCTATACTGGTATGCTCAATCCGCAGGCCAGCCTTAGCTGTAAACTTATCCAGCTTTACCTGGTACGAGTTGTAAAGACTATAAATATCCTGGTGGTAATTGAAATTATCGGTAAAAAGCGGGTTGGGGTTATATTGATTGGTAGCAGAATCGCGGTCAGACCTGTTAAAGTTGCTGAAGTTATTCCTTAATATGGCTTTCCCTCCTACCTCAAGGGTAACTACTTTAAAAGGTTCGGCATAATCTACCTGCAACGTATGCTCCCTGCCACCTGCTTTATTATACTGGTTAAAATCGGGTTGTTGTGAATGATAAATATTCACCAGGTTGCTAAAGGCTTCGTTATTAAATTGCGAGTTTGGCGAATAGCTGTATTTGTATGATATAGTTAGCAAACGCTCTTTTTTTTGTTTAAAACCAAGCTGATAGTTAATGGCAGCATCCGTACCCTGCCAGTTATTATACCCGTTAGAGAGCTGGCTGTATTGCTGCGCCACCGAACCATCTGCATTCAGGCTATTAGTGAACTGGTTGCTATTTTGCTGATTACTGCCTTTAAAAAATTCAACCGAGCCCGTTAGTAAATTAAGGCTGTCAATCTCGTAGCTCAATTCAAAATTGCCATAACGGTTGTTTCCTTTCCGCGAGTTAACTCCGTTTTGTGTGATGGATGCCCCGTTTGTAAATAGTTGCGAATTCCCGGAGTTTGATTCATTGGTGTTGCGCCTGTTTGTACCAAAAAACATGGTAACTCCCAGTTTCCCCTGTTTTGCATTTGCGCTGATATTTATGCCTGGCCCCCAAATACTGTTATAACGGCCATTTATATTGGCGTTATAGCCCTGATCTGCATTTTTTTTGGTGATGATATTGATGATCCCTGATAATCCCTCGGCATCATATTTTGCCGGTGGGGTAGTAATTACCTCTATCTTCTCAATATTGGTTGCAGGCATCGCCCTTAAAACATCCGACGGGTTTTTTGCCACTAATGCCGACTCTTTTCCATTGATCAGGATCTTATAATTACCGCTGCCTTTAAGCTTAATATTATCATCGGCATCAACTGATAACAGCGGAACCTTGCGCATCATATCCAATGCAGTTATAGCTTTGCTTTCAGGGTCGGCCTGCACATCATAGCTTATG
>JAQBOS010000471.1 GCA_028287925.1 Mucilaginibacter sp.
ATATAAAGCTGTGCCACCAATAATAAGCACAATAGCGGCCGCGGCAACCATCCGCCTTAATAAATGAATAACTTTAGGTTTTGCCTGTTGCTGATCATCTATCTGAGCAGCAATACGTTTGTACATATCATCACGCATTTGCCCGGCCGATGTGTATTTACTATCGCTCATTATCAGCTCTTCATCATTAAAGCCGGCGTACCAGGCTTCAAAATAAACACGTTCCTCGGGTGTGATAGTCCCTTTTAGCCATTTATCAGCCAACTCAGTAATATTGTACGGTTTATTTTCTGAATCCACGTTTTTAACAGTTTATACTCATATAGTCAATGCAATCAGTGTATACCCTTAGCCGGAGAAAAAATATTTTACTAAACTGTAAAAAGATAGATAAAGCAGATAATGGTTATCGCTATAACTCCAATATTGATTATGATTTTTATGATTTCCATTTCGGGCACTATTTACACATATAGTCAATAGAAACGGGGTGTACCCTTAGCGGGTTTATAAATATATTTATAAAGCAGTGAAAACGCTAGGTTGATGTTACACTTTTGCGGCAAGATGCAGTTACATTTAAGTTATGCTGTAAAATTAGTGGTAAAAAAAGGCCACATGCGAAAACTTACTGTGAAAACTTACTTCTTCTGTACACTGCGGGAGTCTGCCCCGTTTTTGATTTAAAGATCCGGTTAAAAGCCGATTCCGACTGATAACCGACGCTTGCTGCAATTTCTGATATATTGCTGTTATCCGTTGTTAATAGCTTTTGGGCTTGTCTGATGCGCCAGTTGGTAAGATAGCTCAACGGCGTTTCATGCACTAATTTTTTAAACCGATTAAAGAAAACAGAACGTGACATGCCGATCTCCGATGCAAGAGATTCCAGCGTCCAATCGTTTTGGGGTGAGTCCTGCATCAGTTTGAGTGCCTTGCTAATTCGTGGGTCATTTAATGCAGAAAGAAAACCAGTGTCGGACATAGCCTGTTCTAAATATGCCCTTATGATATTGATAAACATAATTTCCGATAGATTTTTCAGCATTATGCTGCTTCCCGGCTTTTCGTTATTGAGTTCTTCCAGCATTAATTGCGTAACCTGCTTTAGCAATAACTGGTTCTCTGTCACATATTGCCTGATATGAATAATAGGAGGCAAATCCTTTAAAAAAGGATGTAAGGGCTGATAATCAAATTCAAAATGGCCCGCTATAAGGGTAGTTACATCGCCGCCGCCGTTAAAAATATTTATCCCTGCTCTGCGGGCCTTAACAAATTCTGGCGAGGGCATGCGTAAACTTGTGGATTTATCCGCTATCCAGTGGGCGCTTCCGTGAGGAACAAATACCAGATCGCCCTCCATCAATTCTATGACATGCCCATCAGGTGAGCCAATGGTGCCGCTCACCAATCGCCAGAATTGTGAATTTTCGTCCTTAACAACATCAAGTCCCCATGGGGCCGAAAGGGGAAATTTGCTATAAACAACGCTTCTCAGTCTGGTAGCCTCCAATATTGTACTTAAAGCGTCCATTTTTATAAATTGATACGATCAAGCAAATATATAACACTTTTTAATGCTTTAAGTATTAATCAACAGGATAGCTTTGTATTATTAAATAATCAAGAAAAAAATGACAACTCGGGAATTAGCCAATCGCTATTATGATCTTTTTCAACAAAGGCAGGTAGCAGAAATTTATCAACAGTTTTATGGTGTCGATATTGTTTGTACCGAACCAGAACATGCCTTGGCAATGGGTGTGCCAACTGTAACCAAAGGCATTGAAGCGGTTTTAGCAAAGTCAAAAGCCAGGCAGGAAATTATAGCAGAAGTACACAGCTTCTTTTGTAGCGAACCGGTGGTTGGCGGCAATTATTTTAGCGTGGCCATGGGCAGGGACATGACCCTAAAAAATGGACAGCGGTTACAATTGGCAGAAATTGCAGTTTTTGGCGTAAAGGATGATAAGATAATATCCGAAACTTTTTTTTATTAGCGATAAGTCAAAACTAATTGAATAATAAACTATTTGCCAGGTGCCGCAAATCTTTAGGGGAGTCGATTACTCCCGGACCATTAAATCATATTGAAAAAGCGGATAATCAAAAAGGTTATCCGCTTTTTTTATGCTTTCATAAAGTCCTGTTTACCCGGGCACCCTTAGATATTCTTTAGCGTCGATGCTCAAAACTACTTACCGCCAGGCGAAAGACACCTGGCCGGCTGGGGAACTTATAACGTTAGAATTTGCGTTCCTCACAAAAAGGATCGAAAATATATCAGTACCGAATAAAATGTATTGCCGAGATTTATAAAAAATAAAACTCTTCTGTTTCACAATTAAAAACACCTATGCAAGAGGAAGTCTCTCAAATATATTATTTAAGCGAAATGGCTGTAACAGTTGAGTTTGGGCAACAAATTGCTGAAAACTTATTAACCGCGGTTAATAATCTAAACCTATTGCTTTATGAACGGCCATTTCCGGGTTTTAAAACAACGGTGCCGGCTTATGCCACTTTAACTGTTTTTTATGATCCCATTTTGGTGATTAAATCTAATTTATCCGGCACAGGCAGCTTTGAAAAAGTTTCGGGTTACTTGAATGATTTAAAACTTCAAAGCAACACAACTAAGGCTGTTAAAGGAGATGTAGTTACTATCCCGGTATGCTATGATCTCGATTTTGGCCCTGATTTAACAGAAGTAGCAAGTGTGCACCAAATGAGTACAGCCGAGGTTATTAAGTTACATAGTGCAGGTGCCTACAAAGTTTACATGATGGGTTTTATGCCAGGTTTCGCCTATTTAGGCGGTATGGATGCACAATTGACTACCCCACGAAAAGCGACACCACGAAAGTCGGTACCGGCCGGAGCAGTCGGCATTGCCGGGCAGCAAACCGGCGTATATCCATTAGAAACCCCGGGAGGATGGCAGATCATCGGGCAAACGCCTTTGAAATTGTTTGATGTGAATCGCAAACAGCCGTCATTATTAAAAGCCGGCGATACGGTAATCTTTAAGCCTATCGATGTATATGCATTTAACAAATTAGCAGCAGGGTAATTATGCAGATAAGAATATTAAAGCCTGGCTTGATGAGCACAATACAGGATCTGGGTCGTTACCAATATCTCTCACAGGCAGTTCCTGTATGCGGCGCTGTGGATTCACTATCGGCGCGCATTGCCAACAAAGCAGTTGGGAACGAAGATAATGCGGCTGTTATAGAATTTACTTATGCTGATGCGGAATTCATTTCTGAAACTGATTTGTTGATTGCTTATGCCGGGGATGGCGCGATATTAAAATCAGGTGAACAGGAATTACCGTGCGATCGCCCGCTTTTTATCCCATCGGGGACGTTCATAAAATTGATAAATAACCCATCCGGATGCCGGACTTATTTGGCTATTGCCGGGGGCTGGGATGTGCCGGAAATTTTGGGCAGCAGGAGCACTTTTCTAATTGCAGGTTTTGGAGGTATGGATGGCCGGGTGCTTAAAAAAGGCGATACACTCAAAAATGAGGCCACGCAATCTGTTATTACGCAAAAAATATTGAAAAGCTTTAATTGCGGAAAAGTCAATTATCCGGAATGGAGCATATGCCGGCAATTGCTTTTACCCGCTAATCGTAAGGTAATAAGGGTAGTACCTGCAAATGAATTTGGCTGGTTCAGTGGCAGGAGCACTGCCGATTTTTTGTCGGCACCACATATCATTGGTCGGCAAAGTAACCGGATGGGATACCACTTGGAAGGGGTGGTTCTTCACCGGGTAAAGCACCATGAATTATTAAGTACAGCCGTAACGCCAGGCACGATACAAGTTACCGGGAGCGGCAGTTTAGTGCTTTTAATGGCGGATTGCCAGACAACCGGGGGGTATCCGCGGATTGCACAAGTAGCGGCTGTAGATCTGCCGTTATGTGGCCAGCTAAAGCCAGGCGATACTCTTAATTTTAAAGAGATCGGCCCGCGTGAAGCGGAAATGCTTTATATTGAACGCGAACAATATTTACAGCAGCTAACTATCGCTGTGCAAACCAAATATTTATAAATTGAAATTATGCAAAGTATAGATCTTAACTGCGATATGGGCGAAGCATTTGGCAATTACCCCATGCCTAATGATGATACACTGATGGACTACATTACATCGGCCAATATTGCCTGCGGTTTTCACGCCGGCGACCCTGAGGTGATGCAACATACGGTTAACATGGCCATTAAAAAAGGTGTTGCAATTGGTGCGCATCCCGGCCTCCCCGATCTGCAGGGATTCGGCCGCCGTGATATGAAGATAACTTCCAATGAGGCCTACCAGATAACACTTTACCAGATCGGTGCGCTGTATGGCTTTGTAAAAGCTGCCAATGGCAAACTTCACCACGTAAAAGCACATGGCGCTTTATACAATATGGCTGCTAAGGATGCCGCGCTGGCCAAAGCCATTGTAGAGGCTGTGCACGACTTTGATTCATCGTTAATATTGTATGCGCTCGCAGGCAGCGAAATGGTTATCGCCGCAAAAAAAACAGGTATAGCAACCGCGTCTGAGGTGTTTGCCGACCGTACTTACCAGGATGATGGCACGCTAACTGCACGGACGCAAAGCAATGCACTAATCACCGATGAAGGACAATCGATAGATCAGGTATTGATGATGGTAAAACAACAAAAAGTTATATCTGTCAATAGCAAAACTGTTTCGCTTAAAGCTGAAACGCTTTGCCTTCACGGAGATGGTGCACACCCGGTAGATTTTGCCAAAAAGATTAGAGAAAAGCTGAAAGCCGAGGGCATTAACATTAAAGCCCCGGCACAATAAATGAAAAAGCCAATTAATTGGAGTATTTTAATAGGCGCCGCTTTCCTTATGGCATCGTCGGCTATCGGGCCGGGTTTTTTAACGCAAACCGCTGTATTTACCGCGCAGTTAGGCGCCAGTTTTGGCTTTGTAATATTGCTTTCGGTGTTGCTGGATGCCATTGCCCAGTTGAATATCTGGCGAATTATTACCGTGGCCGATAAGCCTGCACAGGATATTGCCAACCAGCTTTTCCCCGGCCTGGGTTATGTTATTTCGTTCCTGGTCTTTTTGGGTGGCATGGCCTTTAACATTGGTAATATTGCCGGGGCGGGGTTGGGACTGAATGTACTGTTTGGTGTTAGCGTTGGACAGGGGGCGGTAATGAGCGCCATAGTGGCCATTGGCATATTTATTTATAAAGAATCGGGCAAGGCCATGGACCTGTTTGCGAAATGCATGGGGTGCCTTAAAATCGTATTGGCGCTTTATATTGCCTATGTCAGTAAGCCGCCATTAGCAGAAGCAGCATTAAGGGCGGTAAATCCATCACATTTCAGCTTTACAGTGGTGCTAATTATTGTTGGTGGCACTGTGGGCGGCTATATTACCTTTGCCGGGGCGCACCGTTTACTTGATGCCAAAATAACGGGCCAGCAGAATTTGCCTGTTGTGAACAAGGGCGCTTTAAGTGCTATCGGCCTGGCATCGCTTATGCGGTTGTTGCTTTTCATAGCTGCTTTAGGGGTGATAACAGCCGGTGGTAAACTTGACCCGGCAAATCCTGCGGCATCCATATTCCAGCTGGCGGCCGGCCAGGTTGGCTACAAGTTATTCGGGGTTATTATCTGGGCCGCCGGGATCTCATCGGTTGTAGGGTCCGCTTATACTTCTGTATCATTTATCAAAACCTTTAGCCCGCTGATATTGAAGTGGACGCGCGAAATCACGATTGCCTTTATTGTTGTGTCATGCTGTATTTTTTTGGTAATAGGTAAACCCGTTAAAATATTATTGGCCGTGGGCGCTATCAACGGCTTTATACTCCCCATTGCGTTGGGCGTGATGCTGGTAGCCGCCTATCGTTCAAAAATTATATCATCGTATAAGCAGCCTCTTTGGTTAACCATATTAGGGGTTATGGTAGTAGTCACCATGACCTGGATGAGTATTGGTGCCATTGCCCAGATGTTAGGACATTAAATTTGTGTATGGAAAAGCGGGTAATCAAAAAAGTTATCCGCTTTTTTATGCCTTCATAGAATTTTGTTTACTTGAGCGCCCATAGATAATTTTTTGAACGTCGATGCTCAAAACCTACTTGCAGCCAGGCGAAAGACTCTTGGCTGGGCGGGACATTGAATACTTAAGATAGATAATTGATTATCTATTACTTATCTAAAAGGTAAAGCAATACCGGTATGGATACTTTAAGTGTTTTACGCAGGGTGCGTAACGCTTTAGTCATATGGGCTTCAACAGTTT
The DNA here is from genome assembly GCA_028287925.1 of Mucilaginibacter sp. Taxonomy (GTDB): domain Bacteria; phylum Bacteroidota; class Bacteroidia; order Sphingobacteriales; family Sphingobacteriaceae; genus Mucilaginibacter. The sequence continues at coordinate 6,307 of JAQBOS010000471.1, forward strand.
TTTCGGATATGTTTAGCTCACTGGCAATTTGAGCATTGGTTTTACCTTCTTCCCGGCTTAACAAAAAAACAATGCGGCATTTGTCAGGGAGCATGCTTACACATTGTTCCAATTGTTGCTGTAACTCTTTTTCTGATAACCACTGACCTGTGCTATCCTCAGTGTAAGGTGTGGTAATGGCCAGGTAATCTATATGCTGCTGCTTACGCTGCTGCCTGGCCAGGTGGTTTATAATTTTGTATTTAACCGCAACAGATAAATAAGTAGCAACGGTATGCGTTAGCCGGATACTCTCCCTGCGTTGCCATATGCTCAAAAACACCTCCTGTACTACCTCTTCCGCTTCATGCTCATCATCCAAACGATGCAGAGCTACAGCAAATATTTTGTCCCAATAGCGATTATAAAGCTCAGTAAATGCCGCGCGGTCATCCTTACTGATAAGTTCCAGTAGTTTGCTATCTGTATAAGTTTCCGATTGATAAACTAACATTTGCCTGGTAATCCTGCTTGCTAATATGCCTGGAATTATCTGAGCCAATGTTAATAATATTTTTTATTAAATGGTTACCATAAAATTGTAGTTGTTCTGCTTCAGGAGCATATTGTTGTTAGAGATGGCGTTGAGTCTTGAGTCGAAAGCCTTAAGTTTTAAGTCAGAAAAAGGATAAAATTTTAAAAAAAAATTCCCGGGTTACCGCAGTATACCCGGAGAAGATGCTACAGAATTAGGTCAGTCCCAGTTTAGGTTTTACCCATCCAACATACCTCGCTATAGAATCGTCTGATTCAGGCGCGCGGCAGGCTGCCATTTGAAAAGAATGCTGCATGCCGGGAAAAACATCAAGGCTCACATCAACTCCGGCTTTCCTGGCGTGCTCTGCTAACCGGAGGTTATCGTCCAAAAGTACTTCATCGCCACCCACTTGAATATAAACCGGCGGAAGACCAGTAAGGTTAGCATAAAGCGGATTTGCATGAGGGTCTTTCGCATTGCCGTTTTCACCAAGAAACATCCCCGCCATGTCTTTTACCCACTCTTTGTTCAATAGAAGGTCTTTTCCATGGTTAGCTTCCATTGATCCACCGGTTACCTCCATGTCAAACCATGCAGAAAAAGGCATAATTGCGGCCGGAACAGGCAAGCCCTTGTCACGTATCAGCAAAGTGCCGGTAACTGAAAGGCCACCGCCCGCCGAATCTCCGGTAATGGCTATATGGTTTGCCTGGATTCTCTGGTCAAGCAGCCACTTGTAGGCGGCAAATACATCATTAACCTGTGCAGGGTGCACATGTTCAGGAGTGAGGTGGTAATTCAAAATTAGCGCCCTGCAGCCAATAGATTTGGCAAAATGGCCGTAAAGCTTTCTGTGCGTATACATAGAGCCGGAAAAAAATCCGCCTCCATGAAGACACAGGATCACCCTGTCCTCAATGCACCCTTTCGGTACCGCCCACATTGCAGGTACACCACCTGCGTCAATTTCGATGTAATCCACACCGCCGGGTTCTGCTGTAAGACCCGCCCAATTTTCACCAAAGTCTCGCGCTTCATCCAGGGTTTTATGCCCGGTTGATGCTGCAACCATCGTAAGCCACCACTTGCCAACCTCTTCTACTTGTTTGCTTGGTTTAACGGGCATTTGTTGTTCCATTTTAGTTGTCATAATTTGTGATTTTTATTTATCTGCTTATATTTTTTTGCCGTCCGATTTTTACGGACTTAACAAAATTGTGCAGTTAACAATAAAAATAGAACTAGCATTTATGACTTCTTAAGGGGGAATTTATGACATTAAATAGTGTTAAATTTGTATAATTCATTCACAAAATACCATGAGGAAAATATCGTTGTTAGTTCATGAAAATGTTTATTTGTCGTCTGTTGCCGGTGTTATAGATTTGTTTGCCGGCGCTAACTGGTACCTTGAGCAATGTGGCAAATCGCCCGCTTTTACGCTTGAACTGGTGGGCGAAAAAATAAAGAATATCCAATTGGATGTTTCTGCACAGTTTATATGCCGTACTACCATGGAAGAAGTGAGCCAAACCGACCTGATCATCATTCCGGGATTTAATGGAGACAATAAAGCTATTCTTAAAAAAAACACAGCCATTGTTAACTGGATAAAGGAGATGAACAATGCAGGGGCAGAAGTAGCCAGTCTGTGTGTGGGCAGCTTCTTTTTGGCAGAAGCGGGTTTGTTAAATGGCAAAATAGCAACCTCACATTGGGCGGCGGCGGAGGAGATGCAGTTACAATACCCTTTAATTAAAGTAAAATCAGACAGGGTTATTACCGACCAGGGTGGAATTTATACCAGCGGAGGCGGTTTTTCATCGATAAAGTTGATATTATACCTGATTGAAAAATTTTGCGGAAGAGAAGCTTCCCTTTGGATAAGCAAGCGGTTTTCTATAGATATAGACCAGATAAGCCAGGCACACTTTGCGGTATTTACCGGGCAGCATCAGCACTATGATGATGAAATTTTAAAATCTCAAACCTATATTGAACAGCATTATTCAACTGATATATCTATTGATGAGGTGTCGGCGTTAAGTAATACCGGAAAGCGCAATTTCATCAGGCGGTTCAAAGCCGCAACCAATAGCACGCCTATTGAATACTTGCAGCGTGTAAGAATAGAAGCAGCTAAAAAAGCATTGGAGGATAAGAACTGGCAATTGGATGAGGTGATGAGCACGGCGGGCTATAAGGATATAAAAACTTTCAGAATGATCTTTAAAAGAATGACCGGGCTTTCACCCAATGGCTACCGGAAAAAATATTCAAGAGATATTACTGTTTTAAAATAGATTGTGGGGTAGCTATAATAATGCTGTTGTTGTTTTAATCTACCTAAAAACATCAAAAATGGTATAACGTTCGATTGTATTCCAGCTCAACCTGCTTTTTATTTAAGGAAGCCCAAAAACAGTTTAATTAAAATTAAAGCCATAATATAAGTATATATCATTATGTCAAACATCAATCTCATCATCGAAGAAAGGGCAGCCAGCGTTGGCAATTTTATGGTCGGCCGTTTATTGCCGTTCAGGGGAAAAAGAATGGTTGGTCCTTTTATTTTTATTGATCATATGGGGCCTGTAAAGCTAAACGAACGCGAAAACTTTGATGTGATGCCACATCCGCACATTGGCCTTTCAACGCTTACATTTTTATTTGAAGGCAGTATTATGCACCGCGACACTTTGGGTAATGTTGCAGAAATAAAACCGGGCGCCGTAAATTGGATGACCGCGGGAAAAGGAATTGTACACTCGGAACGGACACCGGAATATTTGCGCCATGCGGATAAAACGATGCATGGCTTACAGATCTGGGTAGCATTACCAAAAGAGCTGGAGCAGATGGAGCCGGAGTTTTTTCATATCGATGCAGCGCAGATCCCCACATGGACATCAGGCGATCTTCAGTATAAATTGATAGCCGGCGAAATATTGGGCCACAGATCTACCGTTCCGGTTTACAGCAAGCTCTTTATGATAGAAGTAAAAAGTAACACAAGGCAAACAGTAAATATTGGTCATGAGCTTTTTGGTGAAGCGGGGTTGTATATACTTGAAGGAAGTGTTGAAAGTGAGGGGAACATTTACCACCCCAGGCAATTGTTAGTGGCCAAAGAAAGCACCCTGTGCGAGTTTATTATAGAAGCAGACAGTACGATTTACCTGTTTGGAGGGGAACCTTTTGCTGAAGAACGATTTATTGATTGGAATTTTGTGGCGTCTGACAAGGAACTTATTAACGCGGCCAAACAAAAATGGATAGCGCAAACTTTTGATAAGATAAAAGGGGACGAAGCAGAGTTTGTACTTTATCCATCATTCAATAAAAAATAAAACTATGATAGCGATTAAAGCAAGTATTGGCAGCGAGCCTTACAGGATTGAAATTAAATCGCCAACAGGTAACGTGGTAATTGCCGACGAGCCGGTTGAAAAAGGCGGGCAGGATAAAGGATTTTCACCCAAAGAGCTGCTGGCATCAGCCCTGGCAGCCTGTACCTGTGCCACATTGCGTATGTATGCCAACCGCAAGTTATGGGATCTTGAACAGGTAAATGTAGCGGTTGAGCTTAATGAAGAAGCCGGAAAAACAACATTTACCAGGAAACTGCAGCTTACAGGTAAGCTTAATGAAGAACAACGCGCCAGGTTACTAACCATTGCCAATGCCTGCCCCGTTCATAAAATACTTACTAACCCAATTGCTATTGAAACCATATTGATATAGTTTAAAATGAGTGTTAAGTCAATAGTCTTTAATCAAATTTTGATCTTTTCCGGCTTAGAGCTCATCTAAAAAATATAACTAAGCATACCTATGGACGCCAATACAATTAAACAAGAACAATGGCCTGAATTGGCTTTTGAAAACTGGAAAGATACGATTGCCACTTTGCACCTGTGGACGCAGATTGTTGGCAAAATACGATTAATACAAATGCCATGGTTAAACCATTCATGGCATGTTGCTTTGTATGTTAGCGCTAATGGCTTAACTACCGGCAGCATTCCATACCCGGCAGGGGTATTCCAGATCGACTTTGATTTTATCCATCATGTGCTGCATATTACTACCAGCGTGGGTGGTAAGGAAAAAGTTGAACTGTATCCCCGGAGTGTAGCTGATTTTTACAGGGAGCTATTTGAAAAATTAAGGCTTATGGATATATATGCCAGTATCAGTACCGGGCCTAATGAAGTTGATCCGGCTATTCATTTTGAAAAGGATGAAGTGCACCAATCCTATGATGCAGAAAGGGTACATGATTTTTTTTTGGCGCTGGTGAAAATTCATAACGTATTTACCAAGTTCAGGGCAAGATTTACCGGTAAGTGCAGCCCCGTACACTTTTTTTGGGGATCGTTTGATATGGCGGTTACACGATTTTCAGGCAGGCCTGCTCCCCTCTTTTCAGGCGAAGTGCCAAATATTCCATTACCTGTAATGCAGGAGGCCTATTCGCACGAGGTAAGCTCATGTGGGTTTTGGCCGGGGAACAGACAATTTCCGCACCCTTCATTTTACTCTTATTGCTATCCCTCGCCTGCTGAGTTTGGCCAACAGCCGGTTAAGCCGAACGAGGCGTTTTTTAGCGGAGACATGGGCGAATTTATATTGTTATACGAAGTAGTTCAGCGGTCTGACAATCCCGGGGATACCCTGATGCAATTTTTGCAATCGACTTATGAAGCCGCATCTACCACAGCCAAATGGGACAAAAAGACGTTGGAATGTGATTTCTCCTCGTTTAAGGAATAGGCTTTAATTGAAGTTGGGATGAATTTAAATATTAACTCAGCATCAATAAAGTTACTGATGCTTTAAAACAACTAATTGACGGCTTTTTATCCATTAAACAGGTATAAACACCGCATCGGCTGCATACATATCAATAAACACCTTTAAAGCGCCGGACTGCGGCACATCCTTCCGGTATATCAGCAAAGTGATCATGGTGCCTAATTCCTTATTAATGGTAAAGGTGCTCAATTTCCTGCCTGCATAATATTGCTTCATTACTTCAGCAGGCAAAATGCTGATGCCAAGTCCTGCTTCAACAAAATTGATGATCCCTTCGATAGAATTAAGCACAATGCTTTTATATTGAATGATCCCTTTAGAAGCAAGCCACGATTCAAGCAGTGACCTGAAGATGCATCCCTGGTCAAACACCACAAGTTTTAAAGGTTTGACGGCGAGCGCTTCAGAAACTTTTTTAAAACGCGCCGGTGTTAAAATAACAAGCTGCTCTTCTTTAACAATTACCTGCTCAAGGCCACTAACATTAACAGGAGTTGATACAAAAGCGGCATCAAGCTTATAATTAAGCACATCATTGATCAGGCTGCTGCGCATAGCCGCTTTAAATTCAAGATCAACATCCGGATAGTTTTCAGCAAAATGGTTAATTATAGAGGGAACTTTGAGCGCCATGGTGGTTTCAATACATCCCACTTTAATATGCCCTTTTACCGAATCGGCGTTATGAATATCTTTTTTAGCTTCTTCAATAAGGTGACCAACCCGTTTACTGTATTGCATTAATGTTTCACCGGCGGCGGTTAGCTCAACCTTGCGTGATGTGCGGGTAAATAGCTCGGTGCCGAATTCTTCCTCCAGGCTTTTGATCCTCGCGGTTACGTTTGACTGAACCGTGAACATTGATTCAGCGGCTTTTGTAAAGCTGCCATTAGCGGCAACAGCCTCAAAAATTTTAAGATCGTGTGTATTCATACATCACTAAATATGATTTATATCATCATTATAAATCGTTTTTAATAATCAAATATGGGGAGTAATTTTGACTTAAACAAATCATAAAAATGAAAACTATAATAAAAACAACCGCAGTTCTGATATCAAGCTTGTACTTTGCTGTTAATCCCGTATCTGCTCAATCAAATCAAACATCAAAAAATCAAATTATGGAAACACCATCAATTCACTACCGTACCATTAAAGTTAATGGACTGAACTTATTTTACCGGGAAGCAGGTTCAAATAATGCACCGGTAATTTTATTGCTGCATGGTTACCCAACCTCATCACACATGTTCAGAAACCTGATCCCTCTGTTAAGCGGTAAATACCATGTAATAGCGCCGGATCTGCCGGGGTTTGGGTATTCAGATGCGCCGGATCATCAGCAGTTTCAATATACATTTGATAACCTGGCTAAAACAATGCAGGCATTTATTGATGAGCTGGGCCTCAAACGTTTTGCACTTTATGTGTTTGATTATGGAGCGCCAACAGGTTTCAGGCTGGCATTAGCCAATCCCGAAAAAATTACCGGTATAATTTCTCAGAATGGCAATGCCTATGAAGAGGGATTGAGCAAGGAGTGGAACCCGATCCAAAAATACTGGCAGGATCCTTCGCAGGAAAACAGGGATGCCTTAAAAGATTTTGTATCAAAAGAATCAACCTGGTATTCATACCACCAGGGAGTATCAGACCCATCTTTAATTGCACCGGAGGCTTATACCCTGGATCAGCATTTTTTAGATCGCCCGGGGAATATTGAGATTCAGCTGGATCTTGTGAAGGACTATAGGACCAACGTACAGCTGTATCCAAAGTTCCAGGCATATTTCAGGGAACAAAAACCAAAGCTGCTGGCCGTATGGGGCAATAAGGACCCCTACTTTTTACCTGCGGGAGCGGAAGCTTATAAACGGGATAACCCTAATGCCACTGTTAAATTTTATAATACCGGCCATTTTGCATTAGAAACACATGTTAAGGAAATAGGCAACGATATTTTAAATTTCCTGGATGGTTTGCCTAAATAATGCCCCCTAATTAATATTAAAAACATCCTTAAAAGTGGTTAAAGAGATTATCTCCTTAACCACTTTTTTTATTTCCAGTTAAATACAATCTTAAAATGTTAGTGCAATAAACTGATTAACTTATTTGAGTTAATGCCAAAGGGGTATTAAGAACAGCCAACTAAAAAGTGGGAAATTCCATCAAATAAGTCTATATTTAGTTCAAAAATGTATTATTAACAAGTAATATTGACAAACTAAAGCGTTGCGTTTTTCATATTTTATTTTTTCTTTTAAATGTTAATCCGTTATCTATGAGAATTTATTTATCATTTTTATTCCTAGTGCTTTTTGGTTACTCAACCTTTGCTTCTTCAAAAACAGATAGCCTGCTTATTGTATTAAAAAAAGAACTGGTAAAGAAAAAGGTTTATGACGACCAAAAAGAAGCGCGGATAAAAAAGTTCAGAAATTTATTATCAAAAACACCTCAAACAGATTATGTAAAACTTTATGAACTCTGCAGCAGCCTTTATGAAGAATATAAAGTATACCAGTTTGATTCGGCCTATGTGTATACCAATAAGTTACTGGATCTTAGTCATCAGCTGAAGGATCTGTCGAAAGAGTATGACAGTAAAATGAAGCTTGGTTTTATTTTATGTTCGGCAGGCATGTTTAAGCAAACTTTTGATTGTTTGAATAATATTAACGCCGCTGCTTTAAGTAACGATTCAAAAATTGAGTATTACTCATTAAAGGCAAGAGCCTATTATGACCTGGCCGATTATGATAATGACAGCTATTACACTCCTTATGAAAATGCTGAATCTGTTAAGTATTTAGATTCGGCAATCAGGTTTTGCAAGCCGGATTCGTTCGATCAGTTAATGCAGCTGGGTACCAAACAATTAAAAACCGGGGATATAAAAAGCCCGTCGAAATATTTCACCCGGTTGCTCTATAACTTCAACATTACTGCGCATCAGCGCGCCAGGGTTGCCACCGGCCTTAGCTCTTTTTATACCAATAATGCCCAGAGCGATGAGCGGATCCAACTTTTAACCATTGGCGCCATTAATGATATAAGGGCATCAATTAAAGAAACCCTGGCGGCCTTTTTACTGGGCCAGCAATTGTATAGCAAGGGCAATATGATTGATGCTTATACATTTATACAAGAGGCCATGAATGATGCAGAATATTATGGCGCCAGGCTCCGCAAAATAAAAATAGGGGCTGTATTGCCTACTGTTGCAGCACAGAAACTGATTTTAATGGAGAAGGAAAAAAATAAGGTAATAGTTTACCTATTATCAACAACTGCGGTTTCAGCATTAGTGTTGTTAATTTCATTCATTATATATATCCAGCTAAAGCGGCTAAAAGTTAAAGAGAAGATAATTGAAGAGAAGAACGTTCAGCTTGAAAAGATCAATGAAAAGCTTGGTGAGGATACCAGGATCAAGGAAGAATACATAGGTTATTTTTTCAACGTAATATCGGGCTATATATTAAAGCTCGAAAAGCTGAAAAGAAGCATTGACCGAAAGCTTGTTACCAAAAAATATGAAGACATCCAGCTAACTATTGATGAAATAAACATCAAAAAGGAAAGAGAAACATTGTTTTATACTTTCGACCATACCTTTCTTAAAGTATTCCCCAATTTTATTACCACATTTAATTCGTTGTTTAAAGAGGAAGACCAGATCTGGCCAAAGGACCACGAAGTTTTAAATACCGACCTCCGCATATTTGCATTAAATAGAATGGGGATAAGTGACAATGAAACTATAGCCAGCATTTTAGAATACTCCGTAAAAACAATCTATGTTTACAAAATGCGGATCAAAGCAAAATCACTTTATCCTGCCGATCAGTTCGATCATAAACTTATGGAACCCAATAAGTCCTGATTATTTATGTTTGAGGGCTATTGATCCCCTCTTATGAATAAATATTATTGATATATTAGTTAAAAAACATTTAAATTTTTTTACATGATTTATTGATATTTATTTTATAATAAATTGATATTTAGATATTTACAGATAAAATAATTTAAATTTTTTTATATTTTGAGTAAAAAAATAGGTTTTCCAATTTTCAACCTATTACTTTGTTATATAGTCATTAAAGGGGCGCATGAGTAATTCAGGCTTTACCCGTTTTATGATTTTAAGACTTATAAACCAATTATAATTTTTTCAGGCAGACAACATTTTGGATTGTTGTGATCAGCAGGAGATATCAGTTTTAGTTTTTATTGGCATGATTTGGCGCTGATGTTTTTACGTTGCGTGATGCATACAAAAAATGCGGTATTAAAATAATATCAAACCTTATACCTATGAGAAAACTATACAAATCAATAAATGCCCCTCCTTAATTAAATATTTACTTTTTGTTAATCCGATTATTAACAAACGAAAATAAAACTTTCAACTATAATTATATTTAATTAATAGTTACATTTAACCAACCAATTATCTATTCAAACCTAAATTTATGAAGCTAAGAAATTTACTTAAATTAAGCTGTTTCCTGCTGTTATGTTTTTTTGTTTTGTCCGCAATGGCTCAAAACAAATCAATTACCGGTAAAGTTACCGACTCAAAGGACGGATCAGCCATGCCCGGGGTATCCGTTGGTGTTAAAGGAACAACTATCGGGGTTACTACCGGCACAAACGGTAGTTTCAGTTTATCCGTACCGGCATCAGCAACTACACTTGTTTTTAGTTTTATCGGCTATGACAAGCAGGAAGTTGACATAACCGGAAAATCAACAGTTAACGTTTCTTTAGTCCCCAACAGTACTACGCTAAATGAAGTGATTGTAGTAAGTGTAGGCTATGGTACTCAACGTAAAAAGGACGTTACCGGGTCTATCTCAAGCATCAGTTCAAAAGATTTCAACCAGGGCGAAGCTACTAATCCCCTACAACAGCTGCAGGGAAAAGTACCGGGACTTGTTATTACCAACCCAGGGGGCGACCCGACAGGAACCCCCACTGTACGCTTACGCGGCCAGGTTTCTATTTCAGGGAACCAAAGCCCGTTGGTTGTTATTGACGGTGTTGCGCTTGACGACCCCGCTCAATTGCGAAATATCCCGCCAGGAGATATAGCATCAGTTGATGTTTTAAAAGATGCCTCTGCATCATCTATCTATGGTGCGCGCGGAGCAAATGGCGTTTTATTGGTTACCACCAAAAAAGGCCATGCAGGAGGTGTAACGGTAAGTTATGATGGATTTGCAGGCGTGGATAAGCAAAGTAAATATTATGACCTGCTAAGCAGATCAGAATATTTAGCCGCTATTGTAGCCCAAAATCCAGCAGTTAATGTGGCATCTTATGATAAGGGCGGTGCAACAGACTGGCAAAAGGCTGTTACACGCACGGCTCATACGCAAAGCAGTGCCTTAGCTATTTCAGGCGGTACCAATACCTTTAATTACAGGGGGTCGGTATCATACCTTGACCAGCAGGGTATTGAACTTAACAATGCCAAGAACATGATTGGCCTGCGTTTTAGCGCCGAGCAAAAAGCGCTTGATAATAAACTGGATATTACCATGGGGATTAGCTATTCAAGAATAAGACAGGATGGGAGTAATAATAATGGCGTATCAAATGTAAATTATGATTACGTTTTTAACACACCACCAACCTACCCTGTAAAAAATGCAGATGGATCATACTACCCATATACGTTAGATTATAACGGGCATAACCCTGTTCAGCATGTTATGGGTACCCTTAACAGGAGTTACGAAGACCTTGCCTTACTTTACGGAACGGCAAATTATAGTATTTTGCCCAGTTTATTGGTAGGCTTTACTGGTTCTACCAGCCCTGATCACACTCAGGTACATCATTTTACACCAGTTTGGCCGGGTGAAGGAAATATTAATAATGCCGAAAATGATAGTTACGATGCTAACTCCTTTAAAGGTAATTTCCACATTAATTATGATAAATCCTTCGGGAAACATTCATTAGCTGCAACCGCTGTATATGAGTATAATGATTATTTTACCAATAACTTTACCGCATATGGCGAAAACTATCTTGTACCTGATGAGCTCGATAACAACTTAGGGAGCGGGAACCCGCAAAAATCATCTATCAGTTCGAATAAAACGGAATATAAATTAATTTCTTTTTTAGCAAGGGTGAGCTATAACTACGATAGCAGGTTTTATATAACCGGCTCTATCCGGCGTGATGGCTCAAGCAAATTTGGGGCTAATCATAATTGGGGAAATTTCCCTGCTGTGGATGTTGCTTACCGGATAAAAAGAGACCTGTTAAAGGATGTTACATGGATTGACGACCTGAAAATAAGGGCCGGTTATGGTGTGGTAGGTAATTCTGATGCTATAGGGCCTTACACTTCAATATCCTTATATGGGCCGGGGAACACTTATTATAACCCTTCTAACAGTTCATTCCCTTACCAACCGTCGTACGCGCCTACTCAAAATCCTAACCCCGATTTAAGATGGGAGGAAAGACAGGGCCGTAATATTGGTATTGATTTTTCGTTGTTCGATAACAGGCTTAGCGGTGATATTGACTACTATAACGATAAAACTAAAAACATGCTTTATAATTATAGTGTGCCAACCCCGCCATTTCTTTACGGAAATATTTGGGCTAATGTGGGCAGCCTGACTAATAAAGGTGTGGATATAGGCTTAACCGGTCAGGCCATGAGGGGCGAAGGCCTTAACTGGACAGTATCCGCCAATGTGACTTTTATAAAAACCACGGTTACCAACCTATCAGGAACCTACAACGGGTATCCTTTAATAGCAAGCCAGATCTCGGAAGGCGTGGCCATTGGCCGCGGTTTATCAGCAACCCCCATTACCTATCTTAAACCTGGTTATGCACCATTTGAGTTTTATCTGCCGCACTTTACCGGGGTAGATGCAAGCGGCAACCAATTGTTTGATGGCAAAACCGTTGATAAGTGGCCGGGAAGCACACCGCCCAGCCATTATATTGATCCCAGCCCTAAATTCAATTATGGCATAACCAATACCTTCAATTACCATAACTGGAGCCTTAACTTTTTCCTGAGGGGCGTTTATGGCCAAAAATTATTCAATAATACTTTATTGCAATTTGAAACCATTACCCGTTTGCCCGGTAATAATACTACCAAAGAGGCGCTTACCAATGGGATAAAAGATGCCCCGGTTGCATCTGACAGGTGGTTAGAGGGTGCATCATATTTACGCATGGATAATGCTGCGCTTGGCTATACCTTTAAAACCATAAAAGGTATCCAGTCACTGCGTGTTTACCTGGCAACAAATAATTTATTTGTAATTACTAAATACAAAGGTATAGATCCTGAAATAGCAGTAACAAGTACCAATCAGGCTTACATTGATAACGATGTATATCCAAAATCAAGATCACTTGTAATTGGCGCTAATATTTCATTAAAATAGGAATCATTTTGTAATTGAAAAATATTAAAAACATGAAAAAGAAATATATAAAGTATATAGCGGCATTGCCCATGTTAATCATGCTTACGCAGGCTTGTACCAAACTTGATAAAAACGTATACAGTAATGCGACTGACAGTAATTTCCCTAAAACTCCTGCACAGGTTTCAGCAGTTATAGCCAGCGCTTACAATGCTATGACCAGTCTCCCTTGCGGAAATACCTTCCAGCTAAATGAAGTATCGAGCGATGAAATGATTGTTCCTACGCGCGGCAACGATTGGTACGATGGCGGTGCATGGCAATCCTACTGGACCCATAACTTTCGCTCTGATAATAACGCTGACATTCAAAATGCCTGGCCTGACCTGAGCGGCGGGGTAACCAAATGTAATTTTGTGCTGAGTATTATCAATGGCCTGCCAACTAAACCGGCTAATGTTGATGCTACTATTGCCGAAGTAAAAGTTTTAAGAGCATACTACCTCTTTATGTTTATGGACCTGTATGGCAATATCCCGTTAGTAACCGATTATAAAACAGATCCGACAAAAGTTGTACAGTCGACACGTAGTGCAGTTTATGCGTTTATTGAGAGCGAGCTAACTACCAATGTTCCATTATTATCGGCTAATGGCCAGGGAAAAGACAATACTGTTTACGGTCACATCAACCGCTGGGGCGGTTATATGCTGCTTGCTAAATTGTATTTAAATGCACAGGTATATACCGGTACGCCGCAATGGGCAAAAGCCGCCGCCGCCGCTGATATGGTTATAAAGTCAGGCCAGTACAGCCTGCAGCCAAATATGCTCGACAACTTTGCGGTTAATAATGATGCCTCTGTAGAAAACATATTTGTAGTGCCTTACGATAATACTTACATCCACGGGAACAGCATTGAATTATTTACGCTTAACTATGCAAACAACCTGACTTATGGCCTAACCGGCCAGCCGTATAATGGCTTTTGTTCCCCAACGCCTTTCTTCAAGTCATTTACTGATATTGATGCCAGGAAAAAGATGTGGGAAATAGGTCAACAATACAGCGCTTCGGGCGATATATTGGTAGATCCGAAAACCGGCCTGAAAACAATTTTAAGTCCTTATGTACTTGAATTAAGCAACCCTGCCGACAGTTTTAGAAATGCTGGCGCCAGGAGTATAAAATATTATCCGCAGGCAGGTACTTTTGGCGATGTAAGTAATGACGGAGTAATTTTCCGTTTAGGTGATGCTTACCTGATGAAGGCAGAGGCCGCATTAAGGGCCGGCGCTCCTGACGACGCCCTCAGCCTGGTTAACGACATAAGGACAAGATCAGGCGTACCAACGTGGGGAATGAGTGATTTAACCATGCCCAATTTATTGGCCGAGCGTGGCCGCGAACTGGCCTGGGAAGGCTGGAGACGTAATGACCTGATAAGGTTTGAGGTGGCTGATGGCATTAAATATTTTACAGGCGCCCGAGTTCCGGGAAAAACGCAGGATGCGGATACTCATACTTTTATATATCCCATTCCTTCACCGCAAATACTCACAAACCCTAATTTAAAGCAAAATCCGGGGTACGTTACTTATTAATTATTTATATTAAAAATCTAAACAAAAGAAGGAATGGCTTAGGCTGTTCCTTCTTTTGTTTTATAATTGTAATTTGTTTATATCCTTGTTTTAACATTTGCTAATGAAGGTGAGATTTATTGTAACCGGGGCTATTATAGTATTGATTACGTGCGCCTTCTTTTATCCTGTAACCCAACAGGCAAGTATTACCATAAACGCATCCATGTTCAATGTTTACAGCCAGTTA
>JAQBOS010000474.1 GCA_028287925.1 Mucilaginibacter sp.
AATATCACCCAAAAGGAAATTATCATGCCATTTAACCAGGCTTCATTTTGGCTAAGGCTGATGATAATTACAGTAATTACCGGGCTTGTATCAGGCAGTTATCCTGCGTTGTTCCTTTCGTCGTTTAACCCGGTTAAGGTTTTGAAAGGAACTTTAAAACTCGATTCCGGTACGGTATGGTTTCGCAAAGGTTTGGTGGTGTTCCAGTTTGTACTGTCGTCAGTATTGATCATTGCAACTATAGTAGTATCCCGGCAGGTGAATTTTATCCAGAGCCGCAACCTTGGGTACGATAAGGAGAATCTTGTTTATATACACATAGAAGGTGAACTCGAAAAAAAATATAACGTTTTTAAAAACGAAGCCATAACACTGCCCGGCATTCAGTCGGTTAGTGTTATTTCCTCCAACCCAACCAATATTGATAACAGTACAATTAGTGTGAGCTGGGAAGGAAAAGACCCTAATGTTACTATTCCTTTCCCTAACATTGCCGTAGGCTACGATTTTATTCACACCATGAAGCTGAAAATGCTTGCGGGCCGGGATTTTTCAAAAGATTTCCCTACCGATTCGGATAACTTTATCATTAACCAGGTAACCCAGCAAAAGTTAGGCTATGCAAATCCCATTGGCCGCACTATAACCATGTGGGGCCGTACGGGCAAGATCATTGGTTTGGTAAAAGATTTTCATTTTCAATCCCTGCATAAACAGATCCTGCCGTTAATAATCCGGATTGCTAAAGGCAACATGACCGGAGGCGATATATTGGTGCGTACACAACCGGGCAAAACCAAAGATGCTTTAGCCGGCTTACAGGCATTGTGTAAAGCATTAAACCCGGAATTTCCGTTTACCTTTAAATTCTCTGACCAGCAATATCAACGACTTTACAAAAGCGAAGAGATAGTTGGCCGGCTTTCGAACATATTCGCCTTCCTGGCTATATTTATTTCATGCCTTGGTTTGTTTGGCCTTGCCATATTTACGGCAGAACAAAGGATAAAAGAAATAGGGATCCGCAAAGTTTTGGGTGCAAGTGTGGTATCGTTATTTAACCTGTTATCGGCAGAGTTTTTATTGCTGGTGATAATAGCTATGGTTATTGCCACGCCTATTGCCTGGTACAGCATGACGGCCTGGCTGCAAGGCTTTGCTTATCGCACCACCATGCAATGGTGGATGTTTGCGCTATCGGGTGGGATCATTATCCTGATAGCAGTAGTTACTATAAGTTTCCAAACCATTAAAGCTGCGTTGGTAAACCCTGTTAAAAGTTTAAGAAGTGAGTAGATAAATTCAGACGTAGGGGTGAATTGCATTCGCCCTGTTCGCCATAACCTGCTGCCGGTGTACACATGGGCAGCAGGTTATATTTATAAAAATTTCGCTGTTGCAACCATTTGTATCAATTCGCAGTCTTATCTTTAATCAAATGCTTATCATCATGGATAATAAACCCCGCCTTTTTTTAGCTGTTGCTATTGCATTAATATTTGACCTTATTGGCTCTGCCCATGCCCAGGATCTGCCTGGAAAACGCGATTCAATTAATTCAACAATATTAAAAGAGAAAAGAGTTATCCAGGTAGTATTGCCGGAAAAATATAAGCCCGGAGGCACGGATAAATACGATGTGGTATATGTGCTTGATGGCGACTGGAATACAAAGCTGATGACACAGGTTCAGCAGTTTATTGAGGGTGAAGGAGGCATGCCATCAACCATTATTGTCGGCGTTTTAAATAACGACCGCAACCGAGACTTTTTACCTACCCATGTTGACGATACAAAAACATCAGGCGGGGCTGATAAATTTTTAAGTTTTTTGAAGGATGAACTGATTCCCTATGTAAATAAAACTTACCCGGCTGATGGTGACAATATTTTGTTTGGGCATTCATTTGGTGGTGTGTTTGTTGCTTATGCACTGTTAAATGAGCCACAACTTTTTAAATCATACATCGCTGCCGATCCAAGTTTTTGGTGGGATAAGCGTATTATGCATAAACAAATCAAAGACAAGCTGGCATCACTGGCAAACTTAAATAAAAGCTTTTTTATTACCGGACGCGAAGGAGAGGGGATGACAGGAATGGGGATCCCTCCGGTAGATAGCATGCTTAAAAAGGATGCACCTGTTGGCTTAAGCTGGAAGGTAAATGCCTATCCCGATGAAACGCATGGTTCCGTAAGGCTTAAAAGTATGTATGATGGGTTAAAGTTTAGCTACGGCGGATATAGTCCAAACTCTATTCAGTTTCACCCAACCGATGGTATTATTTTGAAGGATAAGCCAATCAAAATCTGGTATTTTTCTGATACATCAAAAATACATTACACTACCGATGGCACCCAACCTACACCAGCCTCGGCAATAATGAAGCACGAGATCCTGATATCGGCTCCCGGGAAAGTGAGCTTAAAACAGTTTACCAGCTGGACTAAATATGACAGGGCCGCAAGCGGCGAATTTAAAGCGGGCGGTTTTTTACCATCAATCACAAAAATAAAAAACAACAAGCCGGGTGGGTTCCATTATGCTTATTATGAAGGAACCTGGGATAAGCTGCCGGACTTTAGAACCTTAAAACCAGTTAAGAAAGGTATTACCGACAGCAGTTTT
>JAQBOS010000481.1 GCA_028287925.1 Mucilaginibacter sp.
CGACAGCTGATAGTGTTGTAAGAAACAATAGAATTACATAATCGTAAGTAGTATCGCCGCTGCCGCCGGTAAACGCTGTTATTGGCCTGGGGAGGTGCAATACATGCTTTCCAAGCCAGGGGATAAGTTTATGAAAAGGCTGGATGTAAAGATTGAATGACCCTAACGTATATGGCTCTAAAGCATTCGGGTTAAAAAATATATACAGAATAAAAAATATCATGAAAAAACGGAAGGCAATTTTCTGAGCGGTTGACCAGTATGCAGGTTCGGCTGTTAAGGTTGTCATGCAGTTTTAGGTTGTTAAATTGTAATTATCAAAGTCTAAAATAATAAAAATGCCTAACAGTGTAATCTGTACTGCGTATATTTAAGTTTAATTAACATTACCAGTTATGAAAAATACCCCGCTAACTATTCTCAAAAAAGATGTTAGGTCTCTGCTTATTGTTGCGTTGGTACTAACCTTTGCCGCATGCACAAGTGCGAATTCAAACACTGCCGCGCTACAGGCGAAAGTTGATAGCCTGACCCAGCAAGAGGCGCAAGCATATAAGCCGGGTTTAGGCGAATTTATGTCGGGCATCCAGGTGCACCATGCCAAGCTTTATTTTGCAGGCAAAAACCAAAACTGGAAACTGGCCGACTTTGAGATGGGCGAGATAAAGGAAGCGGTTGATGATATTAAAAAATATTGTACTGACAGACCTGAAGTGAAATCACTGTCGATATTATATCCTGCGCTGGATAGTGTAAATAACGCTATTAAATTAAAAAGCCTGCACCATTTTGAAACAAGTTTTTTGTTTTTAACCAATAGCTGTAATAGTTGCCATAAAAACACAAATCATGAATTTAATGTGATCAAGGTACCGGATACCCCGCCATTTAATAACCAGGATTTTAAGGTTAAGTAAAATGGATTTAAAATAATTGTAATATGCTGTAGCGAAACGTTTAGCATACCCGTATTGCTAATTAACCATACCGGTTCTAAATCAAATAAAATGAAAAAGTTACTACCCATCATACTAATCGGCAGCTTTATTGCATTTTTAAACGCATGTAAAAAGGATAACAACAATTCGCAAAGCGCAAAAATTGTTGGCAAGTGGCAGGAAACTAAACTAAACATTCATGAATCAAACGGTACGGCAGTTGACCATGATACAACGTTTACAGGCAATTCATTCACCGCATCAGATTATATTCAGTTTAATACGGATAAAACTGCTGCAGTTTCGCAAAGCGGAATTTATGATATTACCGGAAAAAGTGAAGCAATTGACGGCGGCACTATAAAAATTGCGGTAAGTGAATATATCTATAGCATTGCAGATTCAACGCTAACCCTGAAATCGCAGTTCTTACATCCAACCAGCAGTAATGGTGGCACCGGAGTCTTTCAAACTGAAATTATTACACAGTTGGACGCCACCCATTTAGTATTGCATAGCTATTACTATGCGCCTGCGCCTTTTAGCCATAGCGAAACGGCCTATTTTACAAAAAAGGATTAAGGCTTTAATTGATTAGCGATAAAGCTTTTAGAATAAGCTTTTATCAGATCTCTTACCTTCCTGAACTCATTTATTACCTGCTCTGCATCCCCGGTTGCTTTTGCCGGATCTGGAAAGTTTTGGTGAAAACGCCCAACATTACCGGGGAAGAACGGGCAAGCCTCATTCGCATTATCGCAAACGGTTATTACATAATCAAAGGGAATGTTAACATATTCGTCAACGTTGTTTGAAGTATGATGGCTGATGTCTATCCCGTCTTCAGCCATTACCTGTATGGCTTTGGGGTTTACGCCGTGTGTTTCAATACCTGCGCTATAAATAGTTGCTTTATCGCCAGCGAAAAGCCTTAAATAACCTTCTGCTATCTGGCTGCGGCAGCTGTTACCAGTGCAAAGTACCAGGATGTTTTTCATGTAGTTTTAATTTTTACGGTTAGATAGTTACAAACAGGTACCGCCAGTGAGGCCCCTGTAATTGGTGCGATGATATAGACCCAAAGATGCTCCAGATGTCCTGAAACTATTGCCGGGGAAATTGATCGGGCCGGATTCATAGAGGCTCCGCAAACCGGACCTGCAAACATTGCTTCAAGCCCTACAACTGCGCCAATTGCAGTGCCGGCAAACATGCCCTGCTCTTTACTCCCTACTGATACGTTTATAATTACCAACATTAAAAAAAAGGTTAGTATCAGTTCAAGAATGAAGGATTGCATCTCTGTTCCTATTGGGATTGTGGCACCTAATAATTTGTTTAAGGGAAAAAGAAATTTTAAGACAAAGCTTGCTAATAACGCGCCTGTTAGCTGACTAATAATATAACCGGGAAGCAACTTTGCAGGAAAACGTTTGGCAATAGTGAACGCAATGCTTACGGCAGGGTTTAAATGTGCCCCGGATATGGGGCCTAAGCTATAAATCATACTCATTACTATAAGCCCAAAAGTTATGGCGATTCCTGCATGGGTGACCATGCCGCCAAATTGCTGATCAATAATGATGGCACCTGTTCCACAAAAGACAAGAGCGAATGTTCCGATCAGCTCTGCTACGTAAGCCTTCATCATAATTTAAAGAAACTTTAGCATCACAATGGCAGATTGCGGGCAAACATGACTAAACTCGGACGACTGCTGCACTTCCCCCGGTACATCTGCCCGTGTAATTGTTTGATAACCTTTACGGGTAAAATAACCGGGTGCAGTTTCTGTAAGCAGATAAATGGCTTTTAATTTTTTTACAGCGGCAAGTTTTTCAATATGCTGTAGCAGTTCATCAGCTATGCCCTGGTTGCGGAAACTTTTATTTACAGCAAGCGAGCGTAATAATGCATAATCGCCATAAATTTCTAAACCTATTACGCCTGTAATATCATCGCCTTGTTTGGTTACTGCAAAGTTTTCCAGTTGATCAGGCAAATCGACAGTTGGCAATTTTTCTGCAGTTAGTAAAGCTACAATGCTTTCCCTATATTTATTGGCTTGTTCTATTTTCATTTTTTAAATAGTTAACAGCAACCTCCACCAGGTATGCAGCAGGGTTCTGCGGTTACAGCCAGGTTTTTTAATTGAACTTTTGGTTTTTCAACAGCAGGGGCACAGCATTCTTCGCCGGTTGCTGTTGTACCACAGCTGCCCCCGCGGCTTATAGCTTTGCATTGAACGATATCCGGGCGCAGATCAACCAGCAGGTTGTCTCCGCTTATGGTAATTTCGTTAGGGTACATTTGCCGGGTATCAAACTCCGAGTTACCGAATTCAATCTTTACCGTTCCGGTAACGTCAAGGGGCAATAGTTTTTCAACCACATTTATAATTGATAGCGCTTTATCAACCTTCATGGCCCGTTCCTGTTGCCCGGCTGCAGGCTCCCAGAGCTGAACAATTATCTCCGTCCAATTATTCATTACACCGCCGCAATCAACCGAGGTGATAGGGGCTTGTTTAATTTCGGTGATATGATAGGAGGCATCTACCCACTTATTTTCCGCATATTGAAATTGCAGGTATAAGTTGGGATTGTGTACCAGTGCTTCTTTAAAAGCGCTCCAGTTTAGTGATGTTGTATTATTCATGACCTATATTTATTGCAATATTACGATGGATTGATTCAAATTTTTTTAACAGCAGTTAGGTTTCAAATCGGTTAAGTTTAAGAAATCGTTTATTTGTTCTTTAAGCAGCGCCCAGGCTGTTGGCTCGATGCAATAGCATACGCTTACGCCTTCAATAGTACCCTGGATCAGCCCTGCAGATTTTAGTTCTTTTAAATGCTGGGATATGGTAGCCTGGGCAAGCCCGAGCTCGATAGACAGATCGCCGCAGATACAGGCGTTTGCGGCCATTATTTGCTGTAAAATGGCAATGCGGGCCGGGTGTGCCAATGCTTTAAGCATAATGGCAAGCCTGTTTTGCTCATCGGTAAATATTTCTGTTTTAGTTAAGCCCATATTATATCGCAATATTACGATGGATATTTGAGATTAGCAAGAGTTCAGTAATAAATAATTGCTGAAATTTGTGATTAGCAATTTTAAGTCTATAGTATTATAAAATTACATATTTTTAAGTCTATAGTATTAATTAAAATTTGTTTTTTAATATTATAGTATTAAATTTGATATAATTTTTAAGCTTATAGTATTATGAAAGATAAAAAGCAACGTTTATTAATTGAGCAGGTAGATAAAAAGCTGATTGTGTTTAAGCCAGCCGAAAATATGCTTATTCCTTCAAAAGGATGGTTAAATGCTGTGCGTACATCTTTAAATATGACGTTACAACAATTAGGCCAACGATTAAAAATAACACCCCAAAGTGTACGGAATCTGGAAATTCGTGAAGCAGAAGGCTCTATAACCATTAATAGATTGCGTGAGGCTGCAATGGCGATGGATCTAAAATTGGTATACGGTCTTGTCCCAATAGATGGGTCCATCGGTAAAAAAATTGAAAAAAGAGCAATAGAGATGGCGAGAGAAATAGTTTTAAGAACATCCGATTCGATGAAACTTGAAGATCAGGAAAATTCAAAAGAAAGAATAGAAAAGGCCATACATGAGAAAGCGGCTGAAATAATAGATGAACTACCTAAATACATATGGGAATAGACTTTGCTTATGAGGAAGGGCAAACTCCTTTGGACGAAGAGGAGAAGGAAG
>JAQBOS010000495.1 GCA_028287925.1 Mucilaginibacter sp.
AATATATCAGGTAACAAATAACTGATTAAATTAAGTGGCGTGTCTTCATCAAACAAAACAACACCATCTACAAAAAACAGTGAAGCCAATAATGCAGCCCGGCTGTTTTGATCATTTATCGGGCGGCTTTCACCTTTAATCCGCTTTACCGAACTGTCTGCGTTTAACCCAATGATCAGCTTATCACCTAATTCGGCAGCTTTTGCTAAATAAGTTACATGGCCAATATGAAGCAGATCAAACACACCATTGGTAAATACCACCTTTTTACCTTCTTTTTGCCAGGCTGTAACCATGGTTTTAAGTACAGCTAAAGGCTGGATCTTATTTAATAATGTTTGTTCGAGGTTGTTTCTCATCTGGTATATGTCAGACTTATGAAGTTTTTAAAACTTCGTAAGTCTTAGGTTGATTAAAATAAATCGTCAACAGCTTTGCAAAGTATATGCCCTATCAAAATGTGCATTTCCTGGATGCGTGCCGTAATTTCAGATGGTACAATAACATTTAAATCGCACAGGCCATTCATTTTGCCGCCGGTCCAGCCGGAAAGCCCCAATGTATTACAGCCTAAATTCCTGGCGGTTTCAAATGCATTCAAGATTCCCTGGCTGTTGCCGCTTGTTGAAATACCGATAAACAGATCACCCGGTTGTGCTAATGCCTCAATTTGCCTTGAAAAAACATGGTCGTAGCCGTAGTCATTAGCTATAGCAGTTAACGCAGATGTATCAGTTGTTAATGCAATACCGGGCAAAGCTTTACGGTGTTTAACAAAGCGGCCGCTCAATTCAGCTGCAATGTGCTGGGCATCAGCAGCACTGCCACCGTTGCCGGCCGTTAACACCTTATTGCCGTTTTGTATTGCAGATACGATCATTTCGCAGGCTTTTTCAATATCGCCCGAGAGTTGTTCAATTACCTTTTTTATAAGCTGCTGATGATCGTTTAGTTCTTCAATAACCATTTTGTTGAATTTCGGAATTCGGATGTTCGATTTCGGATTTATTTTATTTAAGATATTATGCGCAAATATACCAATGAACTATTGAACCAATGAACTAATAAACTATTCAGCCATATCTTTTATAATTTCATCAATTGTAGTAGTTGCGCTGCCTACATGCCTTACCACTATTGCTGCGGCGTGGTTGGCAAGGTCGCAAGCTTCCTCAACAGTGAATCCGGATGCTATAAAATAAGCAATAGCAGCTATAACTGTATCGCCCGCACCGGTAACATCAAAAACCTCCGTTGCTTTTACGGGTAGTAATTTACTGGTTTGCTCAGTAATAATTGCCATACCTTCTTCCGAAAGCGTTACAACTAAATAAGTGGTTTGGGTTTGTTCAAAAATGGTTTTCGCCGCTTCCTGTAGCTCTTCAATGTTTTTTATCGATTCGGTTTTAGCGGCTTCGGCAAGTTCTTTCCGGTTGGGTTTTATTAAATAAGCGCCGTAATATTTTTCGTAATTAAGCCCTTTAGGATCAATAATTACCTTTTTTTTATGGTCGGTGGCAATTTTTATAAGCCGTTGAGTAAGCGCCGGCGAAAATAGACCTTTATTATAATCGGAGAAAATGATAATATCTGCATTATCAATTACTTCAATAAGCTTATCAGTAAGCTCATTAGCTATTAAAACGGAAACTGCGTCAGTAACCTCCTTATCAATCCTTACCAGCTGATGCCGTCCGGCTAAAACACGGGTTTTAATCGTGGTGGGTCTTGAGTTATCTTTTATAATGGTATCAGTTTTAACGCCTTCAGCCTCTAATATTTCAATTAACTTATAGGCCATTGTATCATCACCAATCACCCCGGCAACAGTAACGTTTGCACCAAGTGACACCAGGTTTTGAACAACATTACCCGCACCACCCAGCGTTGTCGATTCAGTTTTTACATTTACTATAGGCACAGGCGCCTCTGGCGATAACCGTGTAGCATTGCCCCAAATGTAATGGTCAATCATTAGGTCGCCTATAACCAAAATTGAAGGCTGTTTTTGTGATGACTGTATGGATCGTACTTTATCTAATATGGTCATTGGTCATTTGTCATTAGGTCATGGGTGCACAATTATATAGCATTTTAAACCTTTTTTTTCTTTCGGACTTTCCGGACTTTTCCGACTTTCGGACTAATTTCTAATCACTGAAGTTTTTTCCTATCAAAAAACTTCCCGATTTCCTGCAATGATAACGCATTTAAGCATCTTTCTTTATACAGTCCGCCTTTTCGTGCAACTAATATGCCATAATACATATCCAAAAAACCTTCTTTGCGGTGTGCATCCGGGTTAATGGAAAGCCAAACACCTTTATCCAGCGCATACTGGTGCCAGCGCCAATCCAGGTCCAGGCGGAGCGGGTTGGCGTTTATTTCTATCACCACATTATTTGCAGAGCAGGCATCAATTACTTTTTTGTAGTCGATAGGATAGCCGTTCCTGCTCAATAATAAACGGCCGGTAGGGTGGCCAAGTATCGTAGTATATGGGTTCTCGATAGCTTTTATCAAACGTGAAGTGGCTTTTTCTTCGTCCATTTTAAGAATGGAGTGAACGGAGGCTACAATAAAATCAAAACGTTTAAGGATCTCATCCGGGTAGTCAAGAGAGCCATCATATAAGATATCCGATTCGATACCTTTAAATATATGGAAGCCGTTTAGCTTTTTATTGAGGTGATCTATTTCTTCCTGCTGTTGTAAAACGCGTTCAATGCTAAGCCCCTTTGCATAAAATGCGCTTTTGCTGTGATCGCACATGCCCAAATATTCCAGCTTTAATTCATCCCGGCAGTACAAGGCCATTTCTTCAACAGTATTTATCCCGTCGCTCCAGGTGCTGTGGTTATGTAAAGTTCCCTTAAGATCATGGTGATTAATCAATTGCGGAAGGGAATCTTTTACCGCTCGTTCAATAAATGTTGTCCCTTCCCGTAGCTCGGGTTGGATAAACACCATTCCTGCTTTGGTATAGATCAGCTCTTCACTTGTTGGCTGGTCGATAAGATCAGCTGCTTTATCAAGAACAGCCTTTACATGCTCGTCATTACCTGTTTGGATGAAGAGCTCTTTATAAAAATAACGTTTTTCTACACATACAATCTCAATTTTCAGCCCGTTTTCAAGGTGCCCCTTTATATGATCTTTGCCTGCTTCAATGCCGCTCATAATATCAGAATGCAATAAAGTGTTAAAGGCAATTTCCTGATCTCGGCTGCCGAGTACAATAGTTAAAACATTAATTATCTCACAATACCTGCGAAACTCACCGGCAAATTCTATTAACGCATCCGGGAAAATGCTTTTTAGTTGTTCTAAAAAGTCTTTGGCTTCCTGTTCAACCTTGGCATATAAAAATTTACCATGGCTTGCCATGTTGAACTCAATAACCTTGCGGATCTCTTCCTGCGTTTTTAACCCAAAGCCTTTGGCTTCAACCAAACGGTTCTCATTACATGCGTAAAATAGCTCGCCAATGTTTTCAATACCCAGCTCTTTCCAGATTGTTGCAATCTTTTTAGGACCTATACCCTTTATTCCCATCATTTCAACAATACCTTCAGGCGTTTTGGCAAGCAGGTCTTCCAGGTCGGTCATGGTGCCTTTTTCAAGCAACTCGGTAATTTTACCGGCGGTGCTTTTACCAATGCCCTCAATTTTTTCAAGCTCTGCAAAAGTTTTACCAGCAACAGGGTAGGGCAGCTTATCAACCTTAAAAGCAGCGTTGGCAATGGATTTTATCTTAAACGGGTTTTCCTCATGCAGCTCCATCAGTTGCGATAACAGGCGAAGCTTACGAGCTATAGGTTTGTTTACCATAATTTGAATGAGGGTGTAAAAATACGAAAGAGAGAGGAAACAGGAGATTTTGTAGTAGGTTATTTATGAATGAAGTTTTATGGGTTTAACACATTTCCAGGATTAAACAGTTCTTCAATCAACAAATAAACAAGGGTACAAGGATTATGATCAGCATGTTTTTCATCATCAAACAATACTTTTAGTCGTTTGGCCCAGATGATAGCTTGCGTTTGATTCCCATGATTATTAAGAATGGAGTAAGTGTCTATAGCGTTCTTTTTATACTTATATACTTTTCCTGAAACCTTTTGTATTTCGCGTTCCAAAAACGACTGATAATCCTCTCTTGACATTCCATTATTTACAAATTGGAAATGAAGCAAAAACCACAATTCAAAAGCTTCATTAGACCATGCGCTTTTTATATCGTGAGCTTTTGCCTTTATAATTGCATTATTAAATTGCTCTTCAGTAAAACTGTCGCGGTCAAATACAGCCCAAACCCTGTCAAAATTTCGATTCGATTTTTTCTTGTACTTAATTGTAAAGTCTATGAGGCTTTCTGTATTCTTGCCTGTTCCTTCAATAGTCATATCCGCTATAACCAATGTTCCAATAGGTAAGTCATTTCTTAATCCTTTAAAGTAATTTGGCTCTGTTTTTTCCCCTTCGCAAATAATTAGAAAGTAAACACGTTTTTCCCGAACAGCAACAGATCTAATTTTATCTCCCCGTGCAAATCGTTTTTTGATTGCATTATCAATTTTTGCTATCCGGGCCATTATTTATAAGATTAGAGAAGTCCCCGATAAAAGGAATTGCACCATAGCGGCCATTTATATAGTCTTTTTCAAAAGAACGATCGTTTCTTGGTTTTATGCCACTTTCGTCTTTGTACTCCACTAAAGAGTACAGATCTGTTTCCTCATATTGATTTTTTTCAGTGAAGTATATTTGATCACGTCGGAATGCGCCGTAGCTTAATAGATTAGTATCGTGAGTGGCAAAAATAAGCTGCGCATTTTTAGGATTACTATCAGGCGAATTAAATAGTTTAACTATGGCCATTGTTAATAAAGGGTGCAACTTAGCATCAAGTTCATCTATGATAATAATATTACCAAAAATTAAGCCACTAAAAATATATCCAGCGAGATCAAAAATTTTATTTGTGCCTGATGATTCTTGTGTGGTAATATCAAACCAATGATTACCTATTATATTACCGTACTTATCATATTTATTATGAAAGGTAAGTACAGAGTCCTCGTCTTTGTTATCAACTTTAAACGACTTAAATCCCAAATTAAATTGAGTTATAAAGTTGCTAATATACTTTTGGGTAGTTGAGTCAATGTTAAGTTTTATTGTTAAAAGTCTACGGCTCGCATGTGCTAAGCCAGATAAAATAAATAATTTTGAGTTAAACCAATACATGATCTTTTTTGAAACGTCACCATTCCATTGATCTACAGAAGAAAGGAACAAAGCATTTTCACGGGTCCTTTCTTCTATACCTTTTCCTTCTGGGAAATTCTTAGATACTTCAATTTTATCTTGGTCCCGAATAAATAAAATGGATTCAGATTTCGACTTACATTTAAACAACCATTCGGAATAAATCATGTTTTCATCAGCTTCAAATCCGTATCTATATCTTATGTTATCAATTAAAATCAAAACCTCAAAATAGGAAGGCAAATTTTCTGTTTCAGTGCTTAATAAAAATGCCTCACCTCCAATTTTATCAGTTGAAGACATTTTTGCTGAATCAAGAACAATTTTTTGCATGGTTGTTAGGCTCCTTATCAAATTACTTTTACCACTAGAGTTAGCACCATAAATAACAGTACTTTTAAGTAAATTATAACTTCCTGCTTTAAATGTATTTTCTTCAAACTCTTTAATAGAAGACGCTTCAAGGCTTAAGGTTTTTTTATCCTTAAAGGATAAATGATTGCCAACGGTAAATTCAATTAACATGATATTTGATTGATTTTTGCAAATATATTAATCAAATATAGGGTATATATTATACTTTGTGCTGTATTTTTGAGAAATATTCTCATTTTTTAACATTTTAATTAAACAATAAAAGCCGCCCAATCCGGACGGCTTTCCAATCAAAATATATTTAAAACTAATTAATCGCTATATCATAAGGCATGCGTGCCTGCGGGGTGCGCATCAGTTGGGTTACGCCTTTTATTTGTTGGTAGTACTTGAAGTTTTCGCCCAGTTCTGATTTCATAATGTGTGCCTTTATTTCAGCATTCATGCCCAGGCCAAACTTGTTTAAAAAGCTTTTCTGCTCGGGATAGGCTACCAGGTTGTATTTTTTAATGTTTGCTTTCTTAGCAGCAGATGCAATGGCATCACTAATATTGCCTAAGCGATCAACTAATCCAATTTTTACGGCTTGTGTGCCTGTCCAAACCCGGCCCTGGCCAATGCTATTAACGTATGCCTGTGTTTTATTGCGGCCTGCAGCTACAGCTTTAGTAAATGAATCATAGCCCTGGTTAACCTGGTTTTGAAGAATAGCTTTTTCTTCGGGTGTTAAAGGCCGGGACACATCGCCTAAATCGGCATATTTTCCGGTTTTTACGCCATCAAAAGTTATCCCCAGCTTATCGTTAAAAAACTTTTGCATGTTAGGTAATACTGCAAAAATGCCTATAGAGCCGGTTATTGTATTAGGCTCGGCAATAATTGAATCAGCAGCACATGCAATATAGTAACCGCCTGATGCAGCCAAATCGCCCATGGATACAATAATAGGTTTTACTTTTTTGGTAAGCATTACCTCGCGCCATATTACATCGCTGGCAAGTGAGCTGCCACCGGGCGAATTGATCCTGAAAACAACGGCCTTTATCTTATTGTCCAGCCTTACTTTTCGCAATGCCTTTGAAATTCTTTCAGAGCCTATACTGTTATCATCACCTTCACCACCAACAATATCGCCCGACGCATATAAAATGGCTATTTTATTTTTTGAAGTTTCTTTTTTATTATCAGTTACTGTTTCACTCGAGCCATAGTCGCTCAGTTCAACGCTTTTTAAATCGTCTTTGGCATCAACACCTGTACGCTTTTTAAGCTCGTCTAAAATCTCATCCTTATATTTTAAGCCATCAACCAATTTATATTTAAGCGCATCTTCAGGTAAGCGCACCTTTAGTTCATTGGCAATATTAAAAAGTGAATCTTTATTGATTTTGCGGCTTTCGCTGATGCCGGTTAAGAAATGATCATATAACGAGCCCAGATAGGAGTTAACCTGTAAGCGGTTTGCATCGCTCATTTTAGTTAAAAAGTAAGGTTCAACTGCGCTTTTATAAGTGCCGACCTTTATTATTTGTGCTTCGATGCCCAATTTATCCAGGGCACCCTTTAAAAAGGTGATCTGCGAGCTAAAGCCCTTAAAATCAAAAATGCCTTTGGGGTTGATGTATACCTTATCAGCAACAGATGCCAGGTAGTAAAAGCCCTGTGTGTAAATTTCTGAATAGGCGATAATGAATTTACCGGACTTTTTAAAGTCGATCAATGCATTACGAATCTCTTCAGTAGTTGCCTCACCGGCAGATAAAATGCTTTCATCAAGAAAGATGCCCTTGATGTTTGAATCGGTTTTTGCTTTTTTAATATTGGCCAGTATGTCATTAAGGCCAATAGATTTTTCTCCGTCAATGCCTAAAAAACTCAGGCCTGACAATGGATTGTTAGGCGTACGCTCAGTAATTGGATAATTCAATTTTAATTGAAGTACTGAATTAGCATCAACCACGATCGACTTGTCATTGCCCGCATCAACTATACCTGCAATAAATATGATAATAGCAATTATCACTATAACGCTTGCTAAAATAAAACCCAGCATGCTGGCGAAGACAAATTTGAAAAATTGTTTCATTAAATGTTATAAATCTTTTATCTATGCAAACTTAGTAATTCAATGCACATAATATTAAGAGCATTGTCTATAATATTTGTTACAACATGAATAATGTTTTTTTATTACTCGGCAGTAATCTCGGCAACAGGCAGCACTTTCTGCAAGAGGCAATTAAGCTTATTGAGTTGCATATTGCGCCGGTTATAAAAATTTCATCAATATATGAAACTCAATCATGGGGCAAAACAGATGCGCCTGATTATTTAAACCAGGTGATAGTTATAGAAACAGATATTTCTGCCCGGGAGGTTCTTCGGAGAATATTAGCCATTGAGCTTATGTTAGGAAGGAGGCGTGAAGAAAAATGGGGCTCGCGCACCATTGATATTGATATATTATTTTACGGAACAGAAATTATTAATGAAGAAGGGCTGCACGTTCCGCACCCCGAACTGCATAAAAGGAGGTTTACGTTGGAACCTCTTGCCGAAATTTCCCCCGCTTTAGTGCATCCCGCTATAAATAAATCAATTTTGCTGATCAAAAATGAACTTAAAGATAGCTTGATTGTGAAAAAATTATAAATTTGAAGAATATAAACCGCTATATGTCACATATTTTCCCCGAACATGACCTTGATCTTTCTTTTTTATTTGAGATTGCCGATGGTAGTGATGAGTTTATCGTAGAATCAATTGATATGTTTCTGCAACAAACACCTGAGTTATTACAAACTATTACCACCGCCATAGATAATAAAGACTGGGCACTAGCGGCTTCGGCAGCACATAAATTAAAGCCTAATCTTGGTTTTTTTGGGATGCCTATAAGCCAGGCTACTATACAGGAAGTTGAAATAATGGCCAAAGAGGGTGCCTCCGACGAGAAGTTACTGGTTTCGAAATTTAACGAGGTACGCGGTATTATTACTCCTAATTTAGACAGACTTGTAAAAATTAGGGCAGATAGGGCAGCGGGGCTGTAGATAGAGATTAGAGGCTGGAGATTAGAGATTAGGCAGAAAATCTTTCTTCTTTTGTTTAAAGACTAATCTCTAACCTCTAATTAACTAATCTCACTAAACTGCCTTCACACTAAAGCTATAGCTTTCCATAATTAAATTGGCTAACAAATTTTTGCAGGCGGTATCAACCTTAATATGCGCAATTTCTTCACTTTCGGCATCAATTTCTAAAGTAATATGTTTGCCGATGCGAACGTTTTGAATTTCTGCTAAACCCAGGTTTTTCATGCTCCCTGTTACTGCTTTACCTTGTGGGTCAAGTATTTCTTTTTTTGGCATTACGTCAATTTCAGCCTGGAATTTTTTCATTAGTATTTGTTTAAATAGGAGTATATCCTCAGCATTTAGCCTTCTTTTTGTGCCCTGCCCAGGATATCTTCATTTGAAAATTTGAATTGGATAAACGATAGGATGATATAAAACACTATAACTACCGGAACCGCCGCAAATTTAAAAAATAGTATCAGTATTGCCGAAAATAGTAATAATAAATAGCGGAAAATATTTTTGTTGAAATCTCGGTTTTTAAATTTTAACGACATCATTGGCACTTCTATCACTAATAATGAACACATTATAATTATCAGCACTGATAATACATATGGATTTTGAAGAGATGGGCTAAAGTACCTGTTATGATGATTGAGAATTAGCGGGAAAGAAGCGATAAGAATTGCATTTGCCGGTGTAGGCAAACCAATAAAATGCTCGGCTTGCCTGGTATCTACATTAAACTTAGCCAGCCTTAAAGCCGAAAATACAGGGATCAGGAATGCTATAAAATTTAAATAGGGACTTATGTTATCTATCTGTCGGGCCTGCAGCAATAGCTGGTACATTATTACAGCCGGCAATACGCCAAAGCTTACCATATCAGCCAATGAATCAAGGTCTTTACCTATTCCTGAAAATGATTTAAGCACCCTGGACGCAAGCCCGTCAAAAAAGTCAAAAATAGCCGACAGAAAAATTGCATAAGAGGCAGCTATAAGTTCACCTTTAAATGCTAAAACTATACCTATGCAACCACTAAACAGGTTTGCACAGGTAATAGCATTTGGTAAGTGTTTTTTTACACGATTCTTCATTCCGCTATGAAGGTATCAAGATTTTATTAAATAAACAGGAAGTTATCTGTTAACTTTCTGCTAATATAACTTCATAAAAATTAATTTATTACGAATTCATGGAAATCAGAAACTCTTCGTTGGTTCTTGTGCCTTTAATCTGGCCCTGTAAAAATTCCATCGATTCTTGTGAGTTCATGTCTGCCAGGTGATTACGTAAAATCCAGATCCGTTGTAATGTTTCGCGGTCAAGCAGTAAATCATCACGGCGGGTACTTGAAGCAGTAATATCAATAGCCGGGAAGATGCGTTTGTTAGATAATTTACGATCCAACTGCAGCTCCATGTTACCGGTACCTTTAAATTCTTCAAAAATCACCTCGTCCATTTTCGATCCGGTTTCTGTTAATGCGGTAGCGATAATGGTTAATGAACCGCCATCCTCAATATTACGTGCCGCTCCAAAAAAGCGTTTAGGCTTGTGTAATGCGTTTGCGTCAACACCACCTGATAATATTTTACCTGATGCCGGGGCAACGGTGTTATAAGCACGTGCAAGGCGCGTGATCGAATCTAACAGGATTACTACATCATGACCGCACTCAACCATACGCTTGGCTTTTTCCAATACGATATTGGCTATTTTAACGTGGCGTTCAGCGGGCTCATCAAAAGTTGACGATACTACCTCGGCTCGTACACTGCGGGCCATGTCTGTTACTTCTTCCGGACGTTCGTCAATCAGCAATATGATTAGGTAAACTTCGGGGTGATTTTTTGCAATGGCGTTAGCTACGTCCTTTAATAGCATGGTTTTACCTGTTTTAGGCTGGGCCACAATTAAACCGCGTTGTCCTTTACCAATTGGCGAAAACAAATCCATAATACGGGTAGAATAGTTACCGGCATCAGTAAACAGGCTTAATTTTTCTGAAGGGAATAACGGGGTTAAGTGATCAAAAGGAACACGGTCGCGCACTTCGGCAGGGATGCGGCCATTAATGGCTTCAACACGCACTAACGGAAAATATTTCTCACCCTCTTTCGGAGGCCTTATGCTTCCGCGTACGGTGTCGCCTGTTTTAAGGCCAAATAGCTTTATCTGCGATTGTGAAACATATATATCATCCGGAGATGTTAAATAGTTATAATCTGATGAACGTAGAAAACCGTAACCATCAGGCATAATTTCAAGAACGCCTTCGTTTACAATAACGTTATCAAAATCAAGGTTTATAGCAGGCTCCTGGCTTTTTTGCTGGCTGCTTTGGTTGTTAACCCGGCGCTCAAATTTTTGAGGACGGCCTTCGGTTACCATCTCTTCGTTTTTTGCTTCGCCTTCGTTTTCAGCAGACTGTTCGGCGCTCGTGTCTTCTGCTACAGGCTGCTCAGCATTTTCTGATTCATCAACAACGGCTTCGTCATCGGGCATATCAAAAAGGTTGGTATCATCCAACGGCACCTCAACGCGCGGTGTATTACTATTTTTTATAGTGCGGATTCTTTTTCGTGTTTTTTCGGCAGCTTCTGCTGCTGGTGCAGGTGCTTCAACTGCAGCGTAATTGCTGTTAACAGTGTCCTGCTGTGCGCGGGCTGCTTCAATCAGCTGCTCCTGTTCAACAATTTTGGTGATAAGCGCAGCTTTTCTAAGTTCATCAGCTTCGGCAATACCTAAGTTTTTGGCAATTTCGCGTAACTCAGAAACGAGTTTGTCGTTCAATTCGTTTGTATCAAACATATTATGAATTATAGATCAAAGGGATTTTAATATTTTTTGTAGTCGTAATTATTTTCAATAGTACTAAGGAGTCGCGGTGTTTTTACTTGATTATAAGCTATGTACCGTTAGCTAACTGTAAATGTATTTTAGCAAATTCTATTTATATTTATATAAATGGAGATGTTTTAATATGAAATAAATTTATTATGCAACTTAGTTATGCAACATCTAAACCCATGTAAATAATTAATAAAATAACGTGGAGTTTTAAATTGTTTCTTTAGTGCAAGAAAAATTCAACGGAAAACACTGCAATTCTACTCAATTAATTTAAATTATCAAACTATTTAAAAAAATATCCTTCATTGGGCTAACACTTCAACTAAATTTTAGTTTTTTTGGGCATTCAAAAAAACTAAAACACCGCTCATGATATCCCGCCAGTACCTGATTGATCAGATCAAACAAAAAAAATCATTTTTATGCGTAGGGCTTGATACCGACGTTGAAAAGATCCCGGCGTTTTTAAATGAATATCCCGACCCGATATTTGAATTTAACAAAAGGATAATTGATGCCACCCGTGATCTGTGCGTATCATACAAACCCAATGCCGCGTTTTATGAAAAGCATGGCGTTAGCGGCTTACAAAGCCTGATAGCAACCTGGAAATACCTGCCAAAAGAATGTTTGAATATAATAGATGCTAAACGAGGTGATATGGGCAATACATCAGGAATGTACGCTAAAGCTTTTTTTGATGAATCGGCCGCGGGGATGAGCTTTGATGCCATAACTTTATCACCATATATGGGGCATGATGCCGTATCGCCATACCTTGAATATAAGGATAAATGGGTGATCATCCTGGCATTAACCTCATCAGCCGGCAGCAAGGACTTTCAATACTTAACCACAGAGCATGGCTTATTATATGAAGCAGTGATCCAAAAAGCCAATACCTGGGCCAATGCCGACCGGATAATGTATGTTGTGGGCGCCACTAAAAGCATTGAGTTTACCAACATTCGCAAATTTGCACCTGATAATTTTTTACTGGTGCCGGGAGTTGGTGCGCAAGGCGGTAACCTTGCCGAAGTTTGCCACTATGGAATGAATAAAGATTGCGGATTGATAGTCAACGCATCGCGCTCTATAATTTATGCCTCAAATGGCGAAGACTTTGCCGAGGCGGCAAGGGCAGAGGCGTTGAAAATTCAGCAGGAGATGCAGGTGGAATTGGAGAAAGCTGGGGTAATTTGAAATACAGTGTCTTAGCGATGACTCGTATTCTTCAGAGTAATCCGCTATCTTTCAAACGTTGAATAACAATATCTGCATCAACTGTGTTATGTTCGTTTTTTAAATAAATTTCAGAAAGATATACTATTTCTTTTATCAACACGACATAGGTAATAACCCGTGCACCGCCCGATTTTCCTTTGTTTGTTCCCGAAATTGACATCCTGATTTTATATACATTTTGACCAAGATCAACTCCGATTGTAGGATTTAACTTTAGCTCAGTCGATAATTTGGCGAGATCTGATAAAATGCCCTTGTGTTTTTTTGAAATTTGTTTTAAATCCTTAATAAATCCATCAGTAGGTACAACAACAATAGCCATGCTACTTAAGTTCAGCTAAAACTTCTTCAATGCTTTTCAATTCGATCTTGCCTTCCTGATGTAATTTAATTTGCTCCAGAGATCGCTTCATGTTGTTATAAACTCGTTGTTCGGCTTTATTTAGTGGACGCTGCACATCAACAGGAGTAGGTTCTACATTGTAACTTAAGCCTAAAGCATCTAAAACAGCTTTAACTGCCTTTTCAGATTCCTTGTTATCGATATTCACTGTAAGCGTAGTCATAGTACCAAAGTTACAAACATTCTTTTAATATTTAATTTGAAAATATATTTCTCTCACCCCGCAAACACCATCTTCCTATCTGGATATCTTATTGCATAGCTATCGACCATATTCCTGATATAATCATTCCCCGGGTAGGGTGTAAGGTGATTTTTTAACTGGTCGAGTGTATCTGCATTAAAATAATGAGAAATATAACCCATTCCGTAAAACTTGCCTTTTTCAATTAAAAGGCAGCTGTGCTCATCATCGGTTCGCCCGGCATCGCGGATTGCGAATGTAGGCAGCGCTTTGTTTAATTCATTAATAGCCAAACTTACTCTTTGGTTATAATCTATTACAGATTCATGGCCTTCACAGGCACAATTACCGGTATTTGCTCCGCTGCATTCTGAATTGTTATTTTGGATAAAGCACAATTTTGGGCAAAGTCCGAAGGTATCAATCAGCTTCATCAAAATGCTGCGACCTTCAAACAAGGTATTGCAGCTGTAAATAGCACCTGTCATTTTACGGTGTTTATCTATGGCTAAACGCATGTAGCCGCGCTGGTCTTCAAAAGCATATAAGCTATAGGCGTGCTCAAACCGTTTTAGTGAGCGGTTGTATTTGGGCCATAAACGTTTTATTTCTACCGCTTCCATTACAAAAGCAACCAGTTCGGTACCGCATTGCTGGAAAGTTATATTGAAAATATTACGTAAAAACTCCTGTCGCTGCGGGCCGGGGTTATTACCGGTGAAATGACTGCAAACCCTTTTTTTAAGATTTTTTGCCTTGCCAACATAAATAACTTTGCCTTTCTGATCATGAAAGTAATAAACTCCTGGTGATTGCGGCAGTGCATCTACATCCTGTTTTGGTAGATTGGCAGGAAGCAGCTGTTCTTTTGAGGTTTGCTTTAATGCCTGGGGGATATGGTTGCTTTTGTCATTTTGCAATAGCAAAGAGAATAATTGCGCTGTAGCCTCGGCATCACCGGCGGCGCGGTGCCTGCTTTCATTTTCAATGCCTAAATGGCGGCATAGTTTACCAAGGCTGTAGGAGGGAAGGCCGGGTATTATT
>JAQBOS010000517.1 GCA_028287925.1 Mucilaginibacter sp.
CGCGCCGCTTACTATCGCGCTGGCCGCTACATAATTTAACGTATACGGATAATTACCGCTTACCAGACCCGCGTTTACAGGCGACGACATTAACCGGTAATTCCGGTATACCCAGCGCCCGTTGCTATACGTACTCCCTCCGGTGAAAAAACGCTGGACACTATACTGCCCGCTAAAACCGGTAGTCCCTGAGCTTATTGGCCCTATGGTAGCTGAACCCGTAACATTAGAAAGCAAAGTAAAAGTGCCCGTATTGGAAACGGACGCGGATGTGCCTGTAAGGTTAATGGTAGATGCTGTACCTAAATTGAAGGTCCCTGTGTTTGCAATGCCAGAGTTGCTTCCACTTATGTTAAATATTGATGAATTAGCTGATAAAGTACCATTACAGTTAATAGTTGAGTTGTTGTAACATGTAACTGTTGCACCGCTGATAGTGACATTTGTACCCGAACTAAAAGTAAGATTAGCATAGGGATATACATTAATTGCATTATTTAGCGTAACAGCACCTGAGCCTGTAATGGTAAGTGGTGTTGCCAGCAAAATTGAAACAGCGCCAACATTTAAACTATTAGCAACTGTTAAAGTTTGCCCGCTGGTGTTAATAACTACCCCCGTTAACAATGCTATTGTAGTATTTATTGATATAGATTTTGCAGTAGCAGGGCCCGATAATGATATAGTAAAACCCGCCAACAGTTCACTAATTACAACATCATCAGAAGTTGTTGGCACGTTGCCGTTTGACCAGTTCCCGGCTGTATTCCAATCACCGCTGCCACCTAAATGTAATCCTAATACTGTCCCCCCAAGCCAGTTGTTGGTAGCACAAGCTTTACCAACCGAACAAAGTAATATTAATCCCACTAAAACCGGCTTTAAAACCCCCGACCTGCAAATAGTTCGAAACTTTCTCATAACAAATATTTAAAATAAATATTCATTGAGCGTCCTGTTTTTAAATGGAAGTATCCCCCTGCGTTTAAATTTGTTTTAACTTATACGAAATCATATGTAAAGCTAATCCCATACATATATATTTCACACAGTTTAATAACCCATTTTCTGTGGTTAAAACACCCATTTTTCCGGATCAATACACCCGGCTATTTTGCGTAAAAACACGTATTAACTCGTGTTAAAACACCCCCTGCTTCATTATTATAAATCTTATGAAACTTATATATTTATTCCTTATACTATTATTATTATATTATTGTTACCATTAAATTAATATAAGCACATACTAACTATTATGAAACAGCTTTTTAAACTTAAAATCACTATATACACAGAGGAATTTAAGGTTGTATAAGTTTTAGAAAAGATAATGCTGAGGTGGCGTTGCTATAATAAATAATTACAGGGACAGCAACACATTACAGTTAGGAGGGCAATTGGAAAGAGATTTGACAACTCCTTTAAAAAAGCTGTCAAATCCTAAATCATCAAAAATAAAATCCGAATTCGAAAATCCGAATTCCGAAATTATTATATGTGGATCGCCCTGTTTTCGGTAGCGGCCAAACAGGCTTCGCGCATAGCTTCTGTATAGGTAGGATGTGCATGGCTTATACGGGATATATCTTCGGCAGATGCACGATATTCCATTGCTACAACGGCTTCGGCTATCATATCTGCAGCACGGGGGCCAATCATGTGCACTCCCAATATTTCGTCGGTAGTTGCATCGGCAAGCACTTTTACAAATCCGTCCAGATCGCCGCTGGCACGCGCACGACCGCTGGCCTTGAATGGGAACGAGCCGGTTTTATATTTTATGCCAACCGCTTTTAGCTGCTCTTCGGTTTGCCCTACTGCGGCAACCTCAGGCCAGGTGTAAACAACGCCGGGGATAAGGTTATAATCAATGTGTGGCTTTTGCCCGGCAATAATTTCGGCAACAAGCGTACCTTCATCTTCGGCTTTGTGGGCAAGCATGGCGCCTTTTATAACATCGCCTATGGCATAAACACCCTTTACACTGGTTTCCAAATGGTCGTTAACAGTTATTTTACGCCCGCGTTCTTCAACAGTCAAGCCTATTTTATCAAGACCCAGCCCATCGGTATAAGCTATGCGGCCTACTGCTACCAGGCAATAATCACCTTTTAATTCTTTCTTTTCACCTTTAGGGTCATCAAAAGCTACAGTTACTTCCTTACCTTTTACTGTAGCACCGGTAACTTTATGTCCCAGGTAAAATTCCATGCCCAGTTTTTGCAATACTTTTTGCAGCTCGCGGCCTAAGCCTTTATCCATTGTAGGGATAATGCCGTCCATAAATTCAATTACAGAAACCTTCGAACCTAAACGAGCATATACCGAGCCAAGCTCCAGGCCAATAACCCCGCCGCCAATTAATACCAGGTGCTTTGGGATCTCTTTAAGCGTTAAAGCCTCAGTTGAAGTGATAATGCGTTTTTTATCGATTTTTAAAAATGGCAAAGCTGATGGCTTTGAACCGGTAGCTATAATAACATTGGTACTGGTTATCTCAGTAGCAGTACCATCGGCTTTAGTTACTGTAATGGTGTTTTTATCTTTAAATGATCCTACACCAGTTTGCACATCAATCTTATTCTTTTTCATCAGGTAGGCAATCCCGCTGGTATTTGCGGTAACTACTTCTTCCTTGCGTTTTATCATCTGCCCAAAATCAACTTTCAGGTTATCAAGCTGGATGCCATGGGTTGCAAAAGCATGGGCAGCATTGTGGAAATGTTCGGATGAATCGAGCAGGGCCTTTGAGGGGATACAACCTACATTAAGGCAGGTGCCGCCCAAAGTATTATATTTTTCAATAATTGCAGTTTTTAAACCCAGTTGGGCACAACGTATAGCGGCCACATAGCCACCAGGGCCCGAACCGATAACGATAACATCATATTGCATAAGCTTGTAATTTGTTGGAGCGCAAAGTTAAACAATATTAAAGGCCGATAAAACTGTAAGTTGATAAAGTTGACACAGGTATTATGAATACCCGGTGCGCTTTGATATGATTAGTATTTAGGTTGATCTATCATTTGTAATAATATGATTACATTTAATTTAAAACAATTCAAAGTCAAATAGTTGTACTATTTTTCCTATCTGGCTTATAGTTAAATTTATGCCTGTTTGTTTCATCCTGATCAATTAAATATGACCACCTTTAAATTAAATAAAGTAAGATTTCCGGCTGCTATGCTCGTTCTTTTTCTAAGTATTTTGCTCCTTAATACCACTTATGCTCAGGACACCGACCCTTATATAGGCATTATACCGGCACCAGCCTCTCTGGTTAAATCACCAGGCACATTTATATTTAGCAAGCTTACCCTTATAAAAGCTGATAACACTAAAGATAAGGCCGTTGAACTGTTTAAAGATTTCCTTTTAAATAATCGCGGATTAAACAATAAGGTGGTTAAATATAACCCCAGGATTAAAGGTAAAGGCATTTCGGTAATACTTACCGCCCGTGGTTCAGAAAGCCTGCCTGCCGAAGGCTATAAATTAACTATAACGCCGCGTAAAATTACCATTATTGGTAAAGGCGCGGGGCTATTTTATGGCATTCAAACTCTGATACAATTGTTCCCTGTAGATCAGAAAATTGCTGCAAATCTCTCCTGCCTGGTTATTAATGATGAACCGCGCTTTGGCTACAGGGGCATGATGCTTGATGTTTCACGGCACTTTTTTACCGTATCACAGGTAAAAAAAGTAATAGACCTAATGGCAGCCTACAAATTGAACAACTTTCATTGGCATTTGGTTGACGGGCAAGGTTGGCGCATCGAAATAAAAAAATATCCAAAACTTACCGAGGTTGGCGGCACCCGCCAGCAAACTATGTTCGGCAGTAACCGCGACTGGCCCGATGGTGAACCCTATACCGGTTTTTATACCCAGGATGAGATCCGGGATGTAGTTAAATACGCAGCCGGGAAATATATCAATATAGTACCCGAAATTGAAATGCCCGCCCACTCAGACGCTGCCTTACGTGCATATCCCGAACTGATGTGCACACCTGATACCTCTGTTAAAAACCCGGCCCGCACAACCGGACTGTATTGCCCTACCGAAGAAACTTTTACCTTTTTAGAGAATGTACTTACCGAAGTAATGGAGCTTTTTCCAAGCAAATACATTCATATCGGTGGAGATGAAGCCAATAAACAACCCTGGAAAGAATCAGCTTTTTGCCAGAATTTGATCAAACAGCTTAACCTGAAAGATGAAAATGCGCTGCAAAGCTATTTTATACAACGGATGGAAAAGTTCCTGAACTCAAAAGGTCGCAGCATTATTGGCTGGGACGAGATCCTGGAAGGAGGCTTGGCCCCAAATGCAACAGTAATGAGCTGGACAGGCGAGCAAGGCGGTATTGCGGCAGCTCAACAAAAGCATAATGTGATCATGACACCGCAAACTACCGGCTTGTATTTCGATCATTATCAAAGCCGTTCTCCTCTTGAGCCAGTATCGTTCGGTCGCTATGCTGAATTTTCTGAAACTTATAAATATGAGCCCGTTCCAAAAGTTTTAACTGTCGATGAAAGAAAATATATTGTTGGCGTACAGGGAAATTTATGGACAGAGTATGTGCCAACAGTTGCCAAGCTCCAATACCAGATCTTACCCCGGCTTTTTGCATTATCAGAAATAGCATGGAGCAAGCCCGAAAGAAAGGATTACAAGAATTTTTCGGAAGTGCGCCTGGCTAAACATTTTGAAAGACTTGATGCCATGCATTACAACTACCGGGTGCCCACTGCCTTTGAAGTGATTGATACCATGTTAATTGGTTCACAGTTTACCATGACCCCGAAAACAGTTGTGCCGGGAGCTAAGATAGTTTACACCTTGAATGGCCGCGATCCGCTGGATACCGACCTGGGGTATGAGTCTCCAATTGTATTTAACATTCCGACAGGAGAAAAGCGTACGTTTAAAACCGTAGTAATTACCCCATCAGGGAGGCGCAGCCTGCCAACAAGTACCCTGATGTATAACCAGGCCCCTTTAGCTGCAACTAACTATACCGGCAATACCCCAGGGTTGAAATTTACGCTTGTAAAAGGCAGCTTTACCTCTACAGATCAGCTGGATTATGCACCAAAAGATACCGCAGGTATAACAAAAACGCTGGAAACTACAGAATTCAGGAAAGTGCGACCGACCTCTGGTGTTATTCTTGAAGGCTATATTTCAGTCC
This sequence comes from Mucilaginibacter sp., assembly GCA_028287925.1. Classification (GTDB taxonomy): domain Bacteria; phylum Bacteroidota; class Bacteroidia; order Sphingobacteriales; family Sphingobacteriaceae; genus Mucilaginibacter. Next base: position 5,213 of record JAQBOS010000517.1, read on the forward strand.
CGGCCGATGGAGTTTACAACTTTTCGGCTGCCAGTTATAACGATACTCAGTTATTTATTGATGATGACAAGCTTGCCGAAAACGAAGGGGCGATCTCACTTTTAAAAGGATATCATAAAATAAAGATCAAGAATTTTTATGACGCGCCCGCACCCGGCGCACGTCGCAGGAATAACCCGGTATTGCGGATCTATATGATTCCACCAGGTACAACAGATAAAAGATTAATTACTACCGATGTATTGTATAATTGAAGCGCCAACAAAACTTACGAAGTTTTAAAACGGCAAAGCCCTCAACGAGACCACTAAAAACAAACGGCTCCGAGTTAAACTTCGTAAGCTTGTTAAAGTAATCCACCAAAAAAGCCCTGGCAAATGCCAGGGCTTTTTTATTATCCTTGTAATCACCTTTAAAATCAGTGAAATCTTAAAAAACTAAACTTCAGCTAAGTGATCGCCGGTTACTGTTTCTTTGATCTTGGCTTCCAGCTCTTCCATTAGTTCAGGGTTATCAAGGATCAGTTGTTTAACTGCATCGCGGCCCTGACCAAGGCGGGTTTCGCCGTAGCTGAACCATGAGCCTGCTTTTTTAATGATGTTATGCTCAACACCCAGGTCAATGATCTCGCCGGCTTTTGAAATACCTTCACCAAACATAATATCAAACTCAGCGATCCGGAAAGGCGGAGCAACTTTGTTTTTTACAATTTTTACCTTTACACGGTTACCTGATACTTCATCAGAATCCTTTATTTGCGAGATGCGGCGAACATCCAAACGTACAGATGCATAAAATTTAAGGGCGTTACCACCGGTAGTAGTTTCGGGGTTACCAAACATTACACCGATCTTATCGCGCAGCTGATTAATAAAGATGCAGCAACATCCTGTTTTGCTGATGGTACCGGTTAGCTTACGCAAAGCCTGCGACATTAAACGTGCATGCAATCCCATTTTTGAGTCACCCATTTCGCCTTCAATTTCGGCTTTGGGAACCAGGGCGGCAACAGAGTCGATAACCAAAATATCAATAGCTCCTGAACGGATCAGGTTATCGGCAATTTCTAATGCCTGCTCACCATTGTCAGGCTGCGAGATCAAAAGATTCTCCACATCAACACCCAGCTTCTTGGCATAAAAACGGTCGAAGGCGTGCTCAGCATCAATAAATGCGGCAATACCCCCATTTTTTTGCGATTCGGCAATGGCGTGGATAGCCAGGGTTGTTTTACCTGATGATTCAGGTCCGTATATTTCTATAACACGGCCTTTTGGTAAACCGCCCACACCCAATGCGATGTCGAGCCCTAAAGAACCGGTTGAGATCACTTCGGTAGGTTCAATAACAGAATCGCCCAGCTTCATGATGGTGCCTTTTCCGTATGATTTTTCCA
>JAQBOS010000537.1 GCA_028287925.1 Mucilaginibacter sp.
ACAGGTTGTTGAAGGTTTTATTACCGGTTTACATCAAAGCCCCTTTCATGGCTTTTCGGTTGAGTTTGCCGAACACCGTCTGTACAATAACGGTGAATCTGTAAAAAATATCGACTGGAAGCTTCTCGCACGTACCGATAAGCTGTTTGTAAAACAGTTTGAAGAAGAAACCAATCTGCGCTGCTATCTCCTGCTTGATACGTCATCATCTATGAACTTTCCCGAAAAAGGGATAAACAAGCTGCAATTCTCCATTTATGCAATAGCCTCGCTTATGCACCTGTTTAAAAAACAGCGGGATGCATTTGGCTTGTGCCTGTTTAGTGACAAGGCCGATATAATAACCCAGGTAAAATCAACCACATCACATTTGTTTTACTTGTATGCTGAGCTCGAAAAAGCGTATAGCAATCCTAAAATAAATACTGCCACAAACATTACACAGGTGCTGCACCAGGTTGCCGGGCAAATCCATCAGCGCTCAATGATCATCCTGTTTAGCGATATGTTTGAAAACAGCCTGAACCTCGAGAAAATGCAATCGCTGTTTGCTGCTATCCAGCATTTAAAATACAACAAGCACGAAGTGGTTATTTTTAATGTTAGCGATAAACACAAGGAAATTGATTTTAATTTTGATAACCGCCCGCATCAATTTATTGATATTGAAAGCGGCGAACAGGTGCGGGTACATCCAAATAAGATCCGTGACTCTTATATCTCATCATTATCCCAATACCGCCATCAGCTCGAGTTAAAATGCGCACAATACCATATCGATATTGTTGATGCCTATATTGAAGACGGGTATAACAATGTACTTAAATCATACCTTATTAAACGGAATAAGATGATATAAAAAAAGCTGTCCTTTTTTCAAAAACAGCTTTATAGGGGTAACAAGGAACTAAAACTTCACACCTCAAAATAACATAGCAATTATGAAGATTTAGTGAAGTTGTTTTAATTAAAGATAAGCTTTATTGCCGTCCCTTCGTTCCTCACTGATTTTATCTGAATTTTTATATTGTGAAAAGTAGTTATGCTTTTTACAATTGCAAGGCCTAATCCATAGCTTTCCTTTTCATCTGTATCCAGTTTTTCAAACCTGTCAAATGCTTTTTCAATTTGCTGATCGCTCATCCCTATGCCGGTATCGGCAATTTCAAGTATGTATCCATCCGTATTTAAGTGATCAGTAATAACAATACTGCCTTGCTCGTAATTATACTTAATTGAATTATTAATAATATTAAACAACACAGTATGTATTAAACTATGATTACCTCTTATTGAGTAGGAATGCTTTATATTATTGCTGAACGTAATTTTGCGGTCTTCCAGCCTATCCTCAAGTTCACCATAAACCTCAAGCACAATATCAGCAATGCGGATCTTGTCGTTTTTATTAAACTGTTTATTTTCAACCTTCGATATTAAAAGCAAGCTATTGATAATGCTTTTTAGCCTGTTTAAAGTTTTAAGAGAAGCAAAGATTTTGTTCTCGCTATCCTCCTTTAATTCTTCGTGCGACAATATATTTTCCAGTCTGGAGCTAATGATCGATATAGGAGTAAGCAGTTCATGCGATACATTAGCAATAAATTGTTTTTCAAGAATAAACAGATCAGCTATTTTTTTCATTAAAGTGCTTATGCTGTCATCAAGCAGCTTAAAATCCTGTGTGCTGGTTTCTACCTTTTCATAATCAAAGTTCATTGGGTCATTTACTTTGATCAGTTTCCTGTCAATAATTCTGTAGAAAGGGGCCAGCAGGTATTTAGTAAAAATCAAATCGATAACCAGCGTAAGTAATAAAGCAACCACCAACATTAGCAATGTAAATTGCTTAATGGTTTGCTTTAGTTGTATTACCGTATCAAGGGTATCCCCTATTTCCAGCAGGTAACTATGATTTTCGAAATTAAAACGATAGGTAAGTATAAGGTAGCTATCCGTACTTTTCTCAATGGTTCGTCTTTGAGTACTAAAGCTTTCTGTAGGTCGTCGGTCGGGTTGGTAAGGTATTGATTTAAGATATATATATTCTTCCTTTAAAATATTATAATTGGTAAAACTTTGCTGCTGACTTAATACCTGGCTAATTTCTTTTGATGAAAGGTTTCTTATAAATACATCCTTCTTATTTTTAAGCCTTGATGATAAATGAGCGTAAGTGATCTTTTCCAGCGAAAACAAAATAAGCAAACCGGTAAATACAATAATAGCCAGCTTAGTTAAAGTGTTATATAAAGCCAGTTTTATTTGTAGTTTCATGTATGTTAAGTTGATTAAGTTAGATTGGGTTGATTAAGTTGATTAAGTTATTTTCCCATTCTTTATTAACTCAATCAACCACTCACTTAATCAACCCAATCAACTAACTCATATATTAACTCTATACCCAATACTTCTTACAGTTTCAAACCAATCTATCGGTTCAAATTGCGATAGTTTTTTGCGGAGGTTTTTTACATGCACATCAACAAAGTTCGAGTCTGAATTAATTTCCAGCACATCGCCCCAAACATGTTCAGTTAAATTTGTGCGCGATATTACCCTGTTTTTGTTCAGCACCAGGTAATTGAATATTTCAAATTCCTTCTTTGTTAAGTTTATCCGTTCTGCGTTATAGTGCACCGTACGGTTTTGTATGTTCATTTTAAATTCCTTTACCGTTATGTCATTGCTTTCCAGCTTATGTTTACGCCGGGTTATGGCGTGCATCCGGGCCAAAAGCTCATTTAATGAAAACGGTTTTGCCAGGTAATCATCCGCCCCTTGCTCCAGGCCATGGATCTTATCGTCAACTGCGCCGCGTGCGGTTAAAATAATAACCGCATCGTCACGCTCCTTTAAGCTTTTTAGCGTTTGCAGCAGTTCGAAGCCATCACCGTCGGGCAGGTTCAGGTCAAGCAGTATAAAATCATAGCTATTAACAAATATCTTTTCGGCCGCCGTGGTTTTGGTGCGCGCGTGCTCAATAGTAAAGCCTTCATGACTCAAAAATTCATCAATTTCAAGTGCAAGTCCTTTTTCATCCTCTACTATTAATACATTCATAAGCAGGCAAGATACTAAAGTTAGTTTTAAGTTGATTAGGTTGGATTAAGTTCATTAAGTTAAATACATTTGCTTCGAAATTTTTTAAAAACATTTGCTTAATCAACCATTTAACTTAATCCAACCTAATCAACTAATTTAATAAGATTGCCGCAATCAATTTGTGTGCATTGCTGTTAATGAATAAATGCCATTTTTTATATGAGACTTTCCATTGAGCGTAAACCAATAAGAATAAACCCCGATCCGAAACGTGTTATTGCCAGATTCTTCTTTAATGGAAATGATCGTGCTAAAGAGGTAATTCAGCGGGTTATGAACATTAGCGAAGATATTGCATTCGGCATTGTTTCGCCTTTATTGCAGGAGTATTCAAAACGGCACAGGAACATTACGCGTGCTTTAAACCGCCATTGCAGCAAATTGAAGCCCCTTTTTACCGAGCTTGAAATTGATTATGATACTTTAACGGTATACCGGAAACTACTGATAGGCTCCTATTTTACCCATGAATATTCTATTGAATCGGCAGCTTTCTTTAACCCTTCAATAGTTGAAGACCCTGACCAAACCGAATTACATGAAGGTCAAAGGCGTGTGATTATCAGTTTCAGGGCCGTTGGTGAAGGGCATATATCATCCATAACCTTTAGACGCGCTTTAATTGACCAGGCAAATAATATTACCGTTTTACCTGCCGGAAGCTATATTGACGAGGCCGAGATTGTTAGGAATGCGGTTTATAATAAAAAACTATTCTTTGACAAAGCAGCCGTTACTCAAATTGATATCAATGTATTAAATGAGCTTGAATCAAAACTCGACCATCACTTTGAGTACGCAAACCTGCGCCGGATAATTATCGATTCGCAAAAGCTGCAGGAAAGCGACATGAAGAAACTGGAATATGATAAGGTATTATGGCTTGCCGACTCCTATTATGAAATTGTGTTTTCATTAGATACCGATATATCCGACCGGGTTATATTCCCGATCTCTGAATATGAGCGCAAAGGCATAGAGGATGCCAGGTTTGTACATTTTAAAAATGATGATGACAGCACCGTTTATTATGCTACCTATACCGCTTACGATGGCTCACTGATAATGCCAAAGCTGCTGCAAACCAACGATTTTTATAACTTTAAAATAATGCCATTATACGGAGCAGGTGCGCAAAACAAAAACCTGGCGCTGTTTCCGCGTAAGATAAATGGCAAATTTGCAATGATCTCCAGGATTGATGGTTGTAATAATTACATCATGTATTCCGATAAAATAAACATCTGGGAAAAACCCATAATGCTGCAACAGCCCAAATTTAGCTGGGAGTTTATCCAGATTGGCAATTGCGGCTCACCCATCGAAACCAAACATGGCTGGATAGTAATAACACATGGTGTAGGCCCTATGCGCAGGTATGTGCTTGGCGCCAGCCTGCTTAAGCTGGATGATCCTGAAGTTGAAATAGGCCGCTTAAAAGAGCCTCTGTTGATCCCTAACAGCGATGAACGCGAAGGCTATGTGCCAAATGTATTATACTCATGCGGTGCGTTGGTACACAATGGTAAATTAATAATCCCCTATGGCGTATCAGATTCATCAACTGCCTTTGCCGAAGTTGACATGACAGAGCTTATTGCTAAACTGATATCTGATAAAAAAGAAACCGATAAAGCTGAAAAGCGAAATTGATTTATTAGTCATTGCATATATGTACTAAAAAGCAAAATAAATTATTAAAACTACTGCACAAAATCCCCCAATAATATACACATTTAATAGCTTTTCAACACTTTATATAATATCAGATGTCCATTTGATATTATACCTCACTTTTCTTAAAAAAAGAAGATTTTGGCATAGCCATTGTACATAATAATAGAATGTTATCAGGTATATAATATGCCTATAATAAATATTATATGAAAAAATAAATACTACGGCGATGGATCATTTTAGAGAAATAAAAAATAATTTGACCTGGCATAATGAAGGCAAATTTGAGGTTGAACTTATTAACGGCATAATTACCAAACTTAATTTTTGTGAACCCGGGAAAGGGCCTGAAGATACCGGGAAATGTCTCACATCAACCAGTTATAAATTTTTACAAGCCGTGCACTCCTGCCTGGGCGATCTGTTTACTTTTATTGAGGAAGAAAATAAGCGCCTTGGCTATAGCTATGCCCGTGAAGGTGAAATTCAGCCCTATCACCAGGAAGAGATTACTGAAAACAAATATCCCGGAGCTTCTGAAACCATATTGAGGCCATTGATAAATTACGACCATCAACCTGAAGTAACAGATACCCCCACGGAGAATATTGAAAATCATATGGACAATACTTCATCTGGATCAGATGTAAAAAGTGCTTAAATATATGTGGATTATTTATCCAATATATACTCGTAAAGCCTCAAATAATCCCCAACCATTTTATCACACGAAAATTGTGATTCAGACCACTCACGGCAATCCCGGCGGTTAATATTTTTCACCTCATTAACAGCCTCAACTGCTTCATTAATATTATCAACTAAAAATCCGGTCTTTTCATGCCTTATCAATTCCGGCATCGATCCTTTGTTAAAGGCTATAACCGGGGTTCCGCAAAGCATAGCTTCGGCTACGCTCATCCCGAACGGTTCATTAAAATTTATGGGGTGCAGTAAGGCGTAAGCGTTCTGCAATAATGTATTTCTTTTTGCAGGTTCAGCGTTACCTATGTATGCTACATCGT
>JAQBOS010000545.1 GCA_028287925.1 Mucilaginibacter sp.
TCATCAGCAAATACAAAACCGCCGTTTTGCACATATTTTTTGAAGTTCACCCGTTCCTGTTCGTCAAATTGCACCAGCTTATGCCCGCTGAGATAACTGAAAGGAGAATTAAAAACATCAGGACTACTTAATGCAACAACCTTTTCTTTTTCCTCAATAGGTATAGTGGTATATTCCAGCAATGAGTTCAGGATGTTTGAAGGCATTCGTTGATCGGTATCCCAATCGCCTGAATGGTAACTAAACCGGGTAAACGTAAATTTTGAGTTTGAATTTATAAACATTTATTATAAAACCTTAAAATTAACGGAATATTCTGTTTAAACCATTTAATAATTTACCTGATTTGTAATTTTTTGGATACTTTATTTTAAAAAATACACACAAAACTATTTTGGCTTAACTAAGTTGTAATTTTTTAGATACTTTCTTAAAATACCCTTAAAATCTTATGGCATTTTATAAAAAGCGTAATATATTGTGATGTAATTAAACACATAGCTTACACTTTAATATAAAAAGGCTTGGAATTTACTGAAAACGACGTTAAGACACTGCTGAGTAAACTTCCTCAGCTAAAAACAGAGATCCAAAAAATAATTGTTGGCCAGGAACACATACTGGATGAACTGCTTGTAGCATTCCTGGCGGGTGGTCACTGCCTGCTTGAAGGGGTGCCGGGGCTGGCTAAAACATTACTGGTAAAAACCATGTCGCAGGCGCTTCATTTATCATTCAGGCGGATCCAGTTTACCCCCGATCTGATGCCAACCGATATTGTGGGAACAGAGATCCTTGAGGAGGATCATGCTACCGGGAAACGTTTTTTTAAATTCAACAAGGGCCCGCTTTTTGCCAATATTATCCTGGCTGATGAAATAAACCGTACGCCCCCAAAAACGCAATCAGCTTTATTAGAGGCAATGCAGGAGTTTGAGGTAACTTACGGAGGCCAAACTTATCCGCTTGACAAGCCCTTTTTTATACTGGCTACACAAAACCCTATTGAACAGGCCGGAACATATCCGCTTCCCGAGGCGCAGCTCGACCGTTTTTTACTATTAATAAGAATTGGATACCCTACCGCGGAAGAAGAATTTGAAGTATTGAACCGCACCACCGGTACGCAAAAAGCAAAAGTAAACGCTGTAATAACCGCAGAAGAGATACAGCAGGCCCAGCTTTTAGTAAGGCAGGTAAGCATTAGCGAAGACCTTGTAAGATATGTAAGCTTGTTGATCCGTGCTACCCGGCCCGACACCAGTAATTTAACTTATGTTAAAGAATGGGTGCGCTGGGGCGCCGGTCCCCGTGCCGGACAAGCCTTAATTTTAACTGCAAAAGCACGTGCCCTGCTTAAGGGGCGATATGCTGTATTAATGGAAGATATACATGCAATGGCAAGCCCCGTTTTAAGGCATCGTGTACTGATGAATTTCAAGGCTGAAGCCGAAGGTATTACATCAGACAAAGCAACGGCTGAATTAATTAAACTGGTTGAAAGACCAAAAGCTCTTTAGGTTTATGGAGTTAAGAGCTATTAATCAAGCGCCTGGAATTGAGAATTTTAATGTAGACCAGATTTAAAATCCGAAATCAAAAAAATGCTGCTCGATCCAAAAGTATTAATGACTATCAAAAACCTGCCGTTATTAGCCAAAACGGTAATTGATGGCTTTATGAACGGATTTAACAAAAGCACGGTCAAAGGCCCGGGGCTTGAATTTAGCCAGTACCGCAGCTATCAGCCTGGTGATGACCTGCGCTGGCTTGACTGGCGCATGTATGCCCGCTCAGACAGGTATTATATACGTGAATCAGAAGTGGAAACCAGTATTTCGGTAAAGTTTCTTATTGATGCCAGCGCATCTATGAATCATTTTGATGGTACGTTGAAAAAAATAGATTATGCACGTTTTATGGCCGCATCACTTGCTTACCTTGCCAATTTACAGGGCGACGCGGTGGGCCTATATGTTTTTAAAGACAGCGGCTTGTTTTCACTAGCCTCGAAACCTGATCCGCAACATTTACAGCGTTTATATTACCAGTTAGAAAAAATTGAACCGGCAGGTACTTTTACACAGCCAATTCATTACAAAGAATTATTTGCCGGTTCAGGACGCAAAGAATTGCTGGTTTTAATAACAGATCTGTATCAGCCCGATGGTGAAATAAACCGGCTTTTGGATTCGCTGGCAGCATTAAAACATGAAATTATTGTTTTTCACCTGATGGGCCAAAATGAACTTGATTTTGATTATAAAGGATACTCCGCATTGGAAGACCTGGAAACAGGGGAAGTAATTGAAGTGGGGCCGCAAGCTAAAAAACAATATCAGGAAGCATTGCAAGCCCATTTGGAAAAAACGAAAATGCAACTATTGGGCAAAAACATTTTTTACAGTGTAATTAGCACCTCTCAACCGCTTGATAAGGCCCTGCGGGATTTCCTGGTACAAAGAAATAAAGGAATTGTATAGTAAAACGACATTTATATTTAGAAGAAATTGCTCCAGTTTTTAAATCCTATATGGTTGTTTGCCTGCACAGCGGTTATTATCCCGCTGGCTATCCACTTGTGGAATATTCGGCCGGGTAAAATTTTAAAAGTTGGAAGCGTATCCCTTGTTAAAACCGCATCGCGTAAAAGTCGCCGCAGCATAAAATTGCTGGATCTTCCCTTATTTATAATCCGGTGCCTGCTTCTTATATCAATTGCCTTATTGCTTGCAATGCCGGTATGGCAAAAAAAGCTGACCGTAAGCAAAACCAAAGGATGGTTGCTGATTCCAAAAGAAAGCTTTGAGGAGTGTTATAAAAAGTTAAAGCCACGCATTGATTCATTAATTGCTGCAGGATATGAATTCCATTATTTTAACCCCGACTTTGCAAAGGCTGATTTAAAGCAAATTTTATTACATCCTGAAGACTCGTCATCCGCAGTAATTAATAAAGAAATTGTTAATTACTGGAACCTGGTTCGTAAGCTTGATTTAAAAGTCCCTTCTACCCTTCCGGTGTATATTATCACACCAAATCAGATGCGTTATTTTGGAGGACCCAAACCGCAGGTAGCCTTAAACATTCAATGGCAAACCTTTATCTCCGGCGATTCGACAAGCAGCTGGATAGAAAACGCCTGGTTTAATAACAGCAATAGCATCAGGGTTATACAAGGTAACAGTAAGCCTTCAGGTACAAGTTTTAATTATTTAACTGTAAATTCTGACATTACTTCCGGCTCACCTTTTATAATAAGTACAAACAATGGCCAGCCGGCTATCAGCATAAAAAACAGCAATCAACCTTCGGTAAATATTGATACAACTACCGTGCACATTGCTATATATACCGATAACATTATAACCGATGCCAGCTACCTGAAAGCGGCCTTAGATGCTGCCGGCGCATTTATACAACATAAAACAATTATACGGCAATACAATAACCAGGAAGCTATTCCGGCAAATCAAAGCTGGCTTTTTTGGCTGTCAGAAAAACCGGTCAGTAATTCTATTTTACAAAAAGGCCGTAATATATTATGTTACGAGAAGGGCAGGATCATCAATTCGAATTCGTGGTTAACTAACAACAGCAGCTATGCGCTAAATCCGGAACAGGAACAAAAAATAGCTTTATTCAAACTAATTGAGGCGCCGGATTTAGCTTACAGCAATGTATGGCATGACGGTTTTGGTCACCTGATTTTAGGTTTACAAAAACAGCCTCAAAGCAACATTTATCATTTTTATAACCGCTTCAACCCAACCTGGAATGATTTGGTTTGGAGCAATGAATTTCCGTCATGGATCCTTAAACTGGTTGCTGGCGAAACAACAATATTACCTGTTGATAAAAAGGATAGACGTGTTCTTGATCAGCAGCAATTGTTACCTGAAAAAGTAAAGATAACCCGGGAAATTACTCCAAAAACTATAGATAACGTTAATATAACCAATTATTTCTGGCTGGTATTGGCGATATTGTTCCTTGCAGAAAGATTGTTTGCTCACAAATCTAACTTAACAAGTAATGGCTGAGCATAAAGGATTAAACAAAATAAAAAAGCTGCAGTGGACCTGGATTGGTTATCAGCTATTGAGCGATACTTTGTTTGCGATTGCAGTGGCGGCTGTTTTGGGGAGCTTATGTTATTACCTTTTAAAATGGCCGGGCTGGTGCATGCCGGTTATTTTCATATTAGTATCAGGATCTCTTTTTGCAGTACACCGCCCATGGAAAATTGCAACCGGTAAAATCTGCAGTTTTTTAAATATATCATACCCGGAATTAGAAGAGAGCAGTGATTTGATCATTAAACCTGCAAACAGCTTAAACTTATTAGAGCAATTACAGCTTAAAAGAGTTGAATTTGCCTTAGCGCGTGTTCCCGATCAGCCAAAAGCCTTTACAAAAAGAACGAAAAAGGCCGGTTTATTGGTAATACTGGCATTTGTTTTAAGTTTTGCTATCTCAAAAACGGGTTACGAATGGCATTCAACAGGTGGCCTCGTACAATGCTCATCAAAAGCCCATGGTGAAAACAGCCCTCCCGAAAAGGTGCTCGCACAAATTGAATCGGTAAGTATTAAAATCACCCCGCCTGCTTACACAGGCAGATTAAGCCGGCAACAGGACAGGTTTATTATTAACTGTGAAGAAGGGGCTGAAATTGACTGGGCCATACATACAAACGTGGGTATTACACAAGCCTTTTTAATATTTAACGAAAAAGAAAAAATAAATTTGATCAGTTTCAATAATGATAAAACCAGGTGGGAAGCAAAAAAAATAATTAACCAAACCGGCTTTTACCAGGTAAGTATTGATGGCACGTTATCTGATTTTTACCAGGTCCAGGTTTTGAAGGATGGTCCGCCGGTAATTCGTATAAAGTCTCCTAAACAATATACGCACATTGATGCCGGGGAAGTACCAAAGGTTAGTTTAAGTGCTACCCTAAATGATGATTATGGCATTGCAGATGCATTGATCTATGCTACAGTTGCCAAAGGAAGCGGCGAAGCCGTAAAGTTTAAGGAATATAAAATAAACTTTAATACATCGTTTAAACAGCATAACCGGCAGTATGATGTACAAAAATTATTTGACCTCCCAGCCTTAAACATGGAGCCTGGCGACGAGCTATATTTTTATATTGAAGCGCAGGATAACCACAGGCAAAAAAGCAGGACAGATGTTTATATTATTTCTGTGCAGGATACTGCGCAACTGCTCAGCATGGATGGCCTGGTAACCGGCTCGAACATAAAGCCTGAATATTTTAGAAGTGAACGACAAATTATTTTAGATACCGAGCGGTTGCTGAAAGAGCGCGATAGCATTAGCCAGGATGTTTTTAAAACCCGTTGCAATGATTTGGGTACAGATCAAAAGTTGCTGCGCCTGCGATATGGTAAATTTTTAGGCGAAGAAGATGAAAGTGGAAAAGAAGGCAGCGATGAATTAAACAAGGCAGAAAATTTCAGTAATACGCAAATGATAATGGATGCTTATACCGACAAACATGACAATGCGGAAGATGCTACTTTTTTAGAGCCTGCTATAAAACAACAGCTTAAAGCCACCCTTACCGAAATGTGGAAAGCCGAACTGCAACTCCGGATGTATAAGCCTAATGATGCCCTGCCGTTTGAATACAAAGCATTACGATTATTGAAAGACCTACAGCAAAAATCACGCTCATATGTTGCTAAAACAGGTTATAATCCGCCACCCCTTAAAATTGAAAAACGACTGAGCGGCGATCTCAGCAAAATAAGTCAGCCTATAAACCAAAAGGATATAAAGGCTGCGGCAGATCATTTTGAAATATTTAAAAAATCAATCGCTGTTTTGGAGGAATTAAAATATACACCAGCATTGAACCATAACGATGTAATAACCTTACAATTGGCCAAACAACAATTAAGCGCCAAAGCATCAGCTGAACCGGGGATCTATTTACCAGCGGTAAGTGCCTTGCAACATATAGTTTCGACTGACAAAAAGGTAAATACTACTGATATTGCAGTTATTGAAAAAGCCATTCAGAAAGCTTTGCCTGCTGTTAGCTCCCAGCCTTCAATATCACAAAACAGTGCAGACCTGGGATTATCACAACAGTATTACAAAAATTTAAATCATGTTAACCGGTAATAAGCTATGACCTGGAATTTAACGGTTATTATTATTTGTATTCTATTATTCGTCATTACAGCATGGCTCGAATACCGGCGCAGCAATGGCAGCCGGTTAATATTGCGGATCATTGTTTCTCTGATAGCAATAGCTGCCCTGGCGTGCTTGGCATTGCCTGTTACTTACAAAGGTAAAAACAGTATTAATGGAGGAGCAGATGCTGCTTTATTAACTCCCGGTTACCATATTGACAGTTTAAGCCATGCCGGGGCCAAACTGATTTTCACAACAGATAAAGATGTTTTAAAAACATACCCAAAAGCAACTTTTTTAAATACCCTGCAAGATCTCAACGCCATTTATCCAGCCATAAAACAGCTGCATATTTTAGGATATGGCCTTGATGATGATGATTTAAAACAACTCGATAAGATCCCGGTGGTTTTTCATGACCCGCCTGCACCCGGAGGGATCCTGGCTGTAAACTGGCAAAAGCAACTAAAGGCTGGTGAATTATTCCAGGTACAGGGTAAGTTTAATAATACCTCGTCAAAACCGGTAAGACTATTATTTAAAGGGCTAAATACACCCCTGGATTCAGTTAATATACCGACAAGGAAGATTACAGACTTTGAATTAACTACTGTTCCAAAAACTCCGGGCAATATAACTTATACTCTTTTGGCTATAGATGGTAAGGATACAATAGAAAATGAAAGTGTACCGGTGATTATTGAGCGAGCTCAACAAGTTAAAGTTTTAATATTAGCATCATCGCCGGGATTTGAAACCAGGTTTTTAAAAAACTGGCTCAGCCAAAATGGATGTGCCGTTGCTGTAAGGGAGACGATTAGCAAGGATAAGATAAGTGAGGATTTTATTAATACCGAGAAACAATCATTGGCACATCTGTCAGCCGCCCTATTAAATAAATTTGATGTTGTGATAGGTGATCTGTCAGCCCTAAAAGCGTTAAACAGCTCAGAAAGTTCAGCCCTCAGGCAACAAGTTAGCCAAAGCGGACTGGGAGTAATCATCAGGTCAGACAGTTTAACAAAAGAGACATCATGGTTGCAAAACAATTTCAAGGTAACAACATACGCCTCTAAAACTCAATTAACAGTACCATTAGCCATACAAGATCAAAAATTTAAAAACGCACCACTCAATATCGACCCTTCTTATATCAGCAATAATAATAACATACAAAATTTAGTGCTTGATTTGCAAAACCACATTTTAGCAAGCTCTGCTATTTATGGAACAGGCAAGCTGGTATATACTACATTGCACAATACTTATACCTGGCAATTAGCCGGTAATAATAAAGACTATACAGCTTTATGGTCCATTTTAATAAGCAAAGCTGCACGCAAGTCACCTCCTGAACAAAGCTTTGCTGTAGCATCGGCCGTTCCCGCTTCTCAATTACCGGTACAGTTACAAATCCAAAGCGGTTCGGCGCCGGTACAATTATCCGTTAATAATATACCCGTATCAGCTGTTCAAAACGCTATAATTCCTTATGAATGGAAATTTGATTACTGGCCCGAAAACGCCGGCTGGCAACAAATCATTTTGAATAAAAAGGTAATTAATTCATGGTATTTATACCAAAAAGATAACTGGGCACCATTAAAATACGCATCAAGAAGGGAGAAAACACAACATTACTTAGATAAAAGAGCGAAAAGCCTGTCTGTAACAAAACAAATACAAAATTTAACAAGTATTGCTGTGCCTAAAATGTATTTTTATTCGGTTTTGATAGCAGCTTGTGCTTTTTTATGGATTGAACGCAAATTACACCCCTAAACATTACAATTATTTAAAATATTTACAAAACAAGGAGGATTTAGATCTTGAAACGCAGAAATTTTATTTATTTATCAGGCATTGGAGCAGGCGCCCTGATGCTGCCGGAGCTATCTGTTTTTGGCAATCCTATTGAACAGGAGCAAGCTTTGGAGCAGGTAGATGTCCGCATTAAAAAGGAGCTTGCCGATGTGGCTTTAAACACGGCCAAATCAAAAGGTGCATCATACGCCGATATTCGAATTGGGAGATACTTTAGCCAGGCTATTATTACCCGCGAAAACCATGTTCAAAACGTGGGCAGTTCCGAATCATATGGTATAGGTGTTCGGGTAATAGTTAATGGATGCTGGGGCTTTGCCGCAACTAATAATGTAACCAAAGAAGGCGTTGCTAAAACCACCGAAAATGCGGTTGCAGTTGCAAAAGCGAACTCCAAAATTGGCGGCAAGCCGGTAGACCTGGCTCCTCAAAAAGGCTATGGGGAAGTTAGCTGGAAAACACCTATCGAAAAAAATGCATTCGAGGTTCCTGTTAAGGAAAAAGTTGATTTGCTGTTATCCGTAAATGGAGCAGCAATGACAGGAGGAGCCAGTTTTGTTAGCTCCAGGATTCTGGCCATAAATGAGCAAAAATACTTTGCTTCAACTGATGGATCTTACATTGACCAGGATATCCATCGCCTGTATCCCAGTTTTGATGTCACTAAAATTGATAAAACGTTAGGCGGTTTTGAAACCCGGGCATCACTTAGCTCGCCGGTAGGTATGGGCTATGAATATCTTATCCCGTCTGAATCAGAAAAAGTGCAGGGCGTTGTTACCCGGTATAAAAACCGGTACGATATGCTGGAAGATGTTAAAAACGCCACTAAAAATGCTGCTGAGAAAATAACGGCTAAATCTGTTGAGCCCGGTAAGTATGATTTGGTGCTTGACCCATCGCACTTGTGGCTAACTATACATGAATCTGTAGCTCACCCGACAGAGCTTGACCGTGTGCTGGGCTATGAAGCCAATTACGCGGGGACAAGCTTTTTATCAATAGATAAATTAAAATCGGGGAATTTCCATTTTGGCAGTAAAAACGTAAATATTGTCGGCGATAAGCTGCAGACAGGTTCGCTGGGTGCTGTAGGCTATGATGATGAAGGCGTAAAGTGCGGAAAATGGGATATTATAAAAGACGGCGTACTGGTTAACTTCCAGGCTATTCGCGATCAGGCAAAAATGATCGGCTTAAATGCCTCACAGGGTTGTTGCTATGCACAATCATGGGATGATGTACAATTTCAGCGCATGCCAAATGTATCACTGCAACCGGGCAAAACACCGCTCAGTGTTGATGAAATGATTAAAGGTGTTGAAAAAGGCGTTTACATTATTGGTAATGGCTCGTTTTCAATCGACCAGCAGCGTTATAATTTCCAGTTTGGCGGCCAGTTGTTCTATGAAATTAAAGAAGGTAAAATTGTAGGAATGCTGAATGATGTGGCTTACCAGGCTAACACCCAGGAATTCTGGAATTCATGTGTAGCTGTTTGCGATGAACGCGATTATCGTTTGGGCGGAGCTTTTAATGATGGCAAAGGCCAGCCAAGCCAGTCGAATGCTGTATCACATGGCACATCAACTGCAAGATTTAACGGAGTAAATGTAATTAACACAAAAAGAAGGATCGGATAAATAGCATATGTCAATACTTAGCAAAGAAGAAGCACAGGCTTTATTAAAGAAAGTGCTTAGTTACTCAAAAGCCGACGAATGCGAAATAGGCTTAAGCGGCCGCGAAGGCGGTAACATTCGTTACGCATTAAACGCGGTGTCAACAGCCGGAGATATTAGTACACTTACGTTATCAGTAAGTTCAACCTTCGGTAAAAAAACAGGCACGGCCACTATTAATGAATTTGATGATGCAGCATTGGAACGGGTAGTTAGGCGTGCTGAAGAACTGGCACAGTTAGCCCCCGAAAACAGGGAGTACATGCCGCTTTTAGGCCCGCAAACTTTTGCCGAATCGATTGAGTACAATGCCAATACAGCCGCTATGACTCCCGAAAGCCGGGCCGAACTGGTAGCTAAAAGTTTGGAGGTAACGAAACAGGCTAACCTGATAGCAGCAGGCTTTTTAGAGAACAGCAACGGTTTTAATGCGATTATGAATTCAAAGGGTTTGTTCGCCTACAATAAAGCGTCGAATGTTATTTTTTCAGTTACTACCCGTAACCAGGCAGGTACAGGCTCTGGTTATGCAGCGCGTGGTTTTACCGATGTTAAAAAGCTGGATACCAATTCAGCCACACGGGTTGCGGCAATGAAAGCCAGCAGTTCTGTTGATGCCAAAGCTATTGAGCCTGGTAAATATACAGTGATCCTGGAGCCTGTTGCCGCTACCTATATGATGGAGAGCATGTTTCGCTTTGATGCGCGGATGGCAGAAGAAGGGCGCAGCTTTTTAAGCAAAAAAGGCGGGGGCACGCGGATGGGCGAAAAGCTGGTAGATGATAAAGTAACCATTTATTCTGATCCGTTCAATACAGACCTGCCCGGCGCAACCTGGGACAGGGACGGCCTGCCGCTTGAAAAAACTTACTGGATCCAAAACGGGGTGGTTAAAAATTTAAGCTACTCGCGTTACTGGGCCGAAAAGAAAGGGGTAAAACCAGTACCCGGGCCAAGCAATATAATTATGGAGGGCGGCGATTCCTCTTTAGAAGAAATGATCAAAAATACGGAACGTGGAATCTTGGTATCGCGCTTGTGGTATATCCGCATGGTTGACCCTCAATCATTGTTATTAACGGGATTAACCCGCGACGGTACTTATTATATTGAAAACGGCAAGATCAAATTCCCTGTTAAAAATTTCAGGTTTAATGAAAGCCCGGTAATAATGCTTAACAATGTTGAAGCCCTGGGCAAACCCGAAAGGAGCATAAGCGTGGAAAGTTACCGCAGCTATATGATACCTCCAATGAAGCTTCGCGACTTCACGTTTTCATCATTATCAGATGCTGTATAATTATAAAAAAGCAGAAAGCTGAAAGAGTAAAGCAGAAAGTTAATAGTCTTATTATCAGGTATATCTATTTATGTGAAATTATTTAGCAGATTTTATGTAATATTTTAATCCCCCTTTACCGGGGGATTTTTTATACAGCTTCTTAAAGTTTAGGCAAGATATCCTGGTCCTGGTTTACAAGTTATCAATGGTTACTTAGTAAAATTAAACTTTCCCTGATTGCTCGTAATTTGAGTTCCGTTAAAGAAAACTTTGTCAAGCATATAAGCAGCGCAGGCATCGGTTCCCTTTTTTCTCGTATAAATGATGACATCATCAGGATTGGTAGCCACTTTCATGAGCAACGTATCCTGTGGAACATTATAGTTGAATGGAATTGTAAAAACCCCACCTGCTCCGGTTTCAACTACAGCAGGACGGATTGTGTCCTTACGTGTTTTATCTTTTATACTGAAAAAGTATAAACTGCTGGTCTGATATCGTGGAGATGAAGAAAAGAACAGATCTTGACCTGTACTGGCATCCAGTACATTGAAAGGTATGACGGTGGCCAGCATAACCAAATCACAACCTGGTTGTTGTTGTTCAATGTTTTTATTACAAGAGATCGCGATAAATGGAATACATAATGCTACCGCACATTTAGAAATAAACGAAGGCTTCATAAAAATTAGTTTTTAGGCAAGAAAAAATAACAGTTTAATTAATCAGAGATATTGTATAGCCAGTACGTGGAGAACTACTGAAACGCTACACAAACATATAAGAACAGGAGTTTTTTAAGCCTGTTTGGGACATTATCCATCACAGTATTGCCAAATTCATCAAAGATGATGATATGGAAAGGAACTGAATAAACTGGAAGTCAAACAAAAGATCATGGTGGAAGAAAACCACCTGCCTATCCTGATCGATCTATTGCAGCACCTCATCGACCCCACTCTGCCATCCGGCAGGTTCTTTCTGAAGCGTGATAATGCCAGCCTGGTCAGCAAGTACTTTTCAAAGGGAGGTAGCCCCATTTCCAAAGAAACGGTCAGGAATTACTTTGGCGACAAGGATAAAAATATAGCCCAAAACGCAAAGTGACCGATAACCTATTCCTTATTGCGAAATTAGTTTAACGGGTTTATCCTGGTCATTGTATCAGTTTGATTTTCAGTTTAAAAACATTGTTTCATTACTTTTCCTACTTCAAACGCTCAATCTCTTTATCTGGTAATACTTTGTTCCATATTTGCAATTCATCTATTTTTCCATTGAACCCTCCAACCATTTGCAATGGAAAAAACAAAGTTTCCATTTTTATCATTTTTGTTTTGTCTTTATCTGTAAATTGAATAAAATCGCCATACAGTTTCTTTTGTAGTGCGCCATTTATATACAGGCTTGTTCCCTTATTGGTACCGGCAATCACAATATGAGTCCATGTGTTTTCCGGAACTACATAATCAAAATCGAAATCGTACCCATCCCTTGAAAACCCTAATTTACCTGTGTTTTCCTGTTTTAACTTTAATGCAGCATTTGGCGATTTAAAAATAATAGCGCCATTTGCATTATTATCTGAAGGATTGATCCAAAAGGAAACGGTATAATCGTAACCGATCTCTTTATAGGGCAATTTGGCAAAACTATTTTTCCCTGAAAAAAACAAGGCGTTTCCTTTTACCCCGGCCGCATAAGCTGCGTTTTGAAGTTGTATGTTTTTATTTCTTTTATCGAAATTAAACCAGGCGACCATTGGCTGATCTGTTTTTCCTATTTTCCCACGGATATTCAGCGAGGGCCCTTCACCTATTTTTTTTCTTGCTTCTTCAAAATCGTTAAACCCTGTAACAGGATGGCTTCCCGTCCACATTTTTTCAGACAGTACCTGCATTGCAGGAAACACACGGTCATGCACATCCTTTTCGCTGATACCATTGCCTGCAATATCGTTCCACTCAGCAAAAGATCCGCCTATAATAGAGGGATCGCCGGGCGGGAAATTCACATCTCCTATCATTGAAGGTGTCCAGTTGTTATAAATATTTTTAAGATCCAGGTAATCATAATAATAGCCCGCAGCGGGCACAATATACAGCCAGCCATCGGGCGTACTGATTTGATTATAGCCGAGCTTTTTCATTTCAACAGGATTGGCATAACCGTTGTACCAGGTGTTCATGGTTACATTTTTTACGGTTACAGGCGTAGTGCCCTGTGCATGTGTTAATGCACCCCAAAGCCTTACATCTTTTCCAAAGCTTTGTACATATTTAATAAAATGGTCGGTAAAAGCACGAAAGGCTTCTGCATCTTTTTTGGCATATTCATCGGTGCCAATATGAACCTCCTTACCCGTAAATACAGGATGATCGCCGGATATATACTCTTTAAACACGTTTTCAATAACACTATAAGTAAGCGGATTATGTAAGTCGAGGTGGTCCATTCCATACAGCTTACTGCCAATTTCAGGAACCGCTTTGGTAAAAGCCAGCGCATGTGCAGGCACATCTATTTCCGGAATAATGCGTACTGCATAATCATCTGCTAATTGCTGTAATTCAATAAATTCACGTTTGGTATAAAAGCCGTCTTTAGCGATAAGACCAGGATAAGTAGTGTTTTCTAAACGGAAGGCCGAGTAGGTACTGTCCCAGCTATTGTTAAAATATTTTTTAAACCCATTATCGCTCAAGTGAATTTGAAAATCATTCATCTTGTAGTAAGACATGAATTTTACATAATCCCGTAGAAATTGAAGCGTGAAAAATTTACGCCCGTCATCCAATACAAAACCACGCACTTTAAATTCAGGGTAATCACGCGCAATGCCCTGCGGAATCGGTTTTTTTTGTTCCAGTAACTGTAACAAGGTTCTTGTGGCCCAAAACAATCCCTGGTATTTTAATGCGCTGATGGTTATAAAGTTTTTAACCTCAAAATAGTAGCCTTCTTCACCAATAGCAGTGTCTTTTTCCTGCAAGGTTAAATAGATGTCGCCCTTCCCGGGTTTACCTGTTAATATTTTCAAAACAAAGCCGGTTTGTTCTTTTAATTCCTTTTGGAGAATCCCGGCTACTTTTTGCAATGCTTTTGTATGAGCATTTACAACAATCCTGGAGGAACGGGTTAAAAAGAAGTCGCCTGCACCCCCATGCCATTCCCGTAATGAAGGGATGACAAAGGGTTGCAGATTAATTCCTTTATCTATAAACTTACCGGGAACCGTTATTTGCTTTGAAACATCATATTTAACCGTATCTACAACGTTGCTTATCAACTGAAAATACAGGTTTACTTTTGTTGCAACCAGGGGCTTAACAATCCTGCCTGTACTATCAATTACCGGTGTATAATCACTCCCCTTCAACAATAAATGATACCCATCAGGGCTTGCAGGAAAAGTGATTTTCTTATCGCCAGGCTTTATTGAAGGAACATCGGGCATGGACTGTAAAATAGGGATGTTACTTTGGGAAAATACAAAACTCAAAGTGAAAAAAAACAAGCTAACAGACAGGATAAATTGTCTCAATTATATATTTAAGTT
>JAQBOS010000628.1 GCA_028287925.1 Mucilaginibacter sp.
TTTTTATAATTTCAAAACAAAACGCGGAAAAAATTCCCTTTTATTTGGAAAAATTTCTATATTTGTGTAGGGAGAATACTATCATGGCAGCAAAAAAACATACTGATAAGCCAAAAGCAAAACTCAACGAGCCAAAACCATATGTTATTGAGCCTGTTGAAACATTTGTTTTTAAGGATTTTGAAGTGCCTTATAATGTATATAAACCATTTTATGATAATGATATCAGCCTGCTGGCCCGTTCAAAAAAGGGATTACATGCCAAAGCTGCTCTTGATTTTCTTTCCCTGTCGGGGTTTACCCAGGATGAGTTCCAGGAAACATTTAAAACTACAGTAAAAACTATTCAAAACCACGTAACCCGCGAGTTAACTCTTGATGCGGCCCTCAGTGAAAAACTATTAAAATCATTTGCCCTTTTTGATAAAGGCACTGAAATATTTGGTTCGGCACGTAACTTTCATCAATGGCTTAATACGCCGGCTTATGGGCTTGGCAACCAGCATCCCTTTGAGCTAATGGATACTATTACCGGCATCCAACTCATAGAGGAAGAGCTGATCCGCATTGAGTTTGGCGATCTTGCCTAAGCTTATATGCTGGTTTACAGGATAACATTAGCTAAATATTCAGGCAAATTAATTGCATCAGGCAGGGCCGCACGGTGGAACCCTAACGAGGTTGAAATGATTTATACGGCATCTTCGCGTTCACTGGCCTGCCTTGAAAATGTTGTTCACCGTGATAAATTAGGGTTGAGCCTGGTATTTAATATTTTAACTATTGAATGCCCTGATGCCATCGAAATAAAAACTGTCCAATTAAAAAACCTGCCTGCAAACTGGATCGATTTTGACCAGATGTATTTAACACAAAAAATTGGCGAAGATTGGGTAAAGAATAACAGATCGGCCATATTGCAGGTGCCGTCATCAATAGTAAGTGAAGAAGTTAATTACCTCATCAACCCAAAGCACCCTGATTTCGGGCGGATAAAAATAATGAAAACTCAGCCTTTTGTGTTTGATAGCCGGATAAAGCTATAGGAAAACGTATAAAAATTTGTCATCCTGAACAAGGTGAAGGATCTTCTAAGCGAGGCATGAACGCTGGATAAGTATGGCGACGACCTGTCAATTTTAGAAGATTCTTCACTCCCGCTCAGAATGACAAAAGGGTTTTTTAGTTCCTCGGTGGCTGTGGTTTTGGCAACTCTTTGCGCGGGATCATTTCTTCGCGTTGCGAGGTATTGTAAACAAATGACGCTACAATTGTTGCGGCTTGTTTCAAATCATCCTCGCTCAGCTTATCATAAGTATCCTGGTTGCTGTGGTGCGTGCGGGAGCCATAATCAAGCGCGTCCTGGATAAACTGGAAGCCCGGGATGCCAACAGCGTCAAACGAAACATGGTCGGTACTGCCTGTGTTGCCTATAGTAATAGTGGTTGCCCCCAAATCTTTAAACGGCTCAAACCATGCTTTAAATATCGGGCCTGCAAGCGAATCGCCCTGTAAATAGATGCCGCGTAATTTACCGCTGCCATTGTCAAGGTTGTAGTATGCAGAAACTTTTGATTGCTCAGGCTTTAACTCCATTGTTTTAGGATCGCCGAAATGGTTAAGCACGTATCCGCGTGAGCCAAACAAACCTTGCTCCTCAGAGCTCCATAACGCTATGCGGATGGTACGGCGCGGTTGAAAGTTAACCGCTTTTAAAATGCGCATTACCTCAAGCATTACCGCACTCCCGGCAGCATTATCTGTTGCACCGGTAGCGCCATGCCATGAATCGAGGTGACCGCCAATCATTACAATTTGCTCTTTTAGTTTTTTATCCGTCCCGGGGATCTCGCCAACAACATCATATCCCTGCAGATCGTCAGTAAAGAACTGGGTTTTAATATCAGCCTCAACACTTACTTTTACACCCGCCTTAACCAGGCGTAAAATGCGTTGAAAATCTTCACCGCTGGTTTCCAGCTCAGGCGATACGGCTTTTGCAGTATCGGCATATGAAGCGCCGTTGGTTGTAAATACAGTACCGTCGCTACCGCGTGCCTGGGTTAATACAAGGCCGGCACCTTCGCCCTGTAAAAAGGTATTAATTGCAGTACGTAAAGCACGTGCTTTTTGTGCTGCTGCAAATTGCGGAGAATTTGGACCGCCCGCTCTGCGCTGACCGCCAGCCTGTGCTTTTGCTTTTGCCATATCATCAAGCTGCTCACCGGTATAACGAATACCATCGGCCTTAAAAGTTCTTTCAACACCGGGTTTAGTATCAAATATTACTATTTTACCTTTCAAGGTGCCTTTATATTTATCAAGGTCTGTAATGGTATCGGCTTTTACTAAAACCACGTCGCCTTTTATAGGGCCGTTGGTACCGGGAGTCCAGGCTTTAGGGATGGCTATTAGCGCGTGATAGTAAGGAACCGTCATGGCTACATAGTTTTTTTGAACTTCCCAGCCTTTGCCGAACTTGCCCCATGCCTCGCGTTTGGCGTTTGCCATGCCCCAGGTTTTGAGCTCGCTTACGGCCCAATCCTGTGCACGTTTTAAGCCGGGTGAACCAGATAAACGCGGACCGGAAGCATCAGTTAAATGAAAAGCGATGTCCATTACTTTTGAATGATTAAGGCCTTCTTCGCGGATTTTTTGGACCATTGCAGGGTCGGGTGTGTCCTGGGCAAATGCGGTGCCTGTGGTAGCTGCCAAAAGCAGGCAGGAATAAAGTAATTTTATTTTCATACGATCAGTTTTTTGAAATATCACAGCTTAGGGGGAAGCTGTAATATTTCCATAGTTAATAATGTTGTCAGTTGCAAACAAACTTATTTATTAAAAACTGCAAAACTTAATAAGCGCTTTAACAAAGTTGTTACAAGGAATAATTTATTTGGAGTATATTTGAGTTATGAGCGAGTATCGTTTAGACAGGACTGCGTTTAAAGCACAAACTGCAGAAGAAGCCGTTAAGAGACAGGCCGAATATTACAGGTCGTTAACATGGCAGGAAAGATTACGCATAGCTAATTATTTGAATAGTGTAGCCTACAACTATCCAGAAAACAACCCCCCAAGCTAAACCGAACTGTTTTTAGCGTGAGAGGAAGAAAATGACCTTAAAACTTACGAAGTTTTCAAAACTTC
>JAQBOS010000570.1 GCA_028287925.1 Mucilaginibacter sp.
ATTAAAAATGATGCTGCAAACAAATTGCAAAAATCCTCAATTGCTTTATACTCAGCAGTTAAATTATTGGTCTCCCTATCTCTAAATACACCACCAACATTAAACAAGATGTGACACACTTCATGGAAAAGGCTAAATATTCTTCCGTTTTTTGCATCTTCTGTATTTAAAACAATTATAGGAACATCATCCGTCAGAGAAAATCCTCTTGCCTCTTCAAATGGCATTTGAATTTGAAAAACATAAATCCCAATCTTTTCAATGTACTTTTTGAAATTATCATACGCGTTTGAAGAATTCCATTTTTTTTGTTCTTCAATTGGTAGACCGATAAATTCGCGAAATCTTTCGGAAGCCAATATTGGGTTATCAGTAATTGAAACTTTAAACTTTCTAAAATCAGGCTCTTCTAAATTTAGATTTAATTCCTTTATTTGATTTTGTAAGTGCTTTGCTTTTCTGATAACTAAAATCATTTCACTTGAAAAATGCGTAATTTCAGAGCTTGATAAATTCCTAAAATCCTTCTCAATAGGCTTTTCAGTAGGCGGTTCTTTTCTAAAAAAAGTGGCAATAGGTCTTTTATATATTTTATATGCTAAATTTTCAAGCTGATTATAAGTTGGTGAAGCCAATCCTTTCTCCCACTCTTCCAATTTTTGCGGAGTAATACTAAGTTTATGAGCAGTATCTTCAATTGAATATCCAATTGAATTTCTTGCCCATTTTAAAATAGAGGGTGATATTTTAAAGGGAATGGTAGCCATATTAAAGTTGAAGTACAATTATATGAAAACTTATGTTCGTAAATATATTTAAAAGAAACCATTTTTTCTATCCCCTCATAAACGGGTTAAAATTCCTTGTCCCAATCTCCATCCCCGCTGCCCGGCACACCGTTTTTTCACCGAATTTAAAATTGATATTATCCATAGCCTGGTAAAGCTTTATCCGTTCCTCGTTGTCTTCAAACAGGTTTATCTGGTAGCTGCCGGTGCAAAGGTTACTTAGCCTTACGCCTATCAGCCTGATTGGCCGGTGCTGGTTCCAGGCTTTTTTTAGCAGGTTCTTTATCCCGGGGATCAGGATATGCTCGGCTGCAGTTAAGGCTATCTTTTCCTGCTGGGTATGGGTTTCAAAATTGGCATAGCGCACCTTTATAGCCAGGCATGATGCTACTTTGTTTTCTTTCCGAAGCTTTCCTGCCAGTTCCTCTGTCATTGATACCAGGATGGTTTCTATAGCTTGCCTGTCGTTAATATTGGCATGAAAAGTATGTTCTGTTGAGATGGATTTACGGTCGCTGTGGGGTACTATCTCGCTGTCGTCAATACCATTGGCCTTTTCCCAGATGTATTTGCCCATCCTGCCAAAAACGGCCTCCAAAAACCGTACATCCATTTTTTGAAGCTGACCTATCCGTTCAATGCCATACAGGTGCAGCTTGTTAGCAGTACTTTCGCCCAGGCCGGGAATTTTACCAATAGCTAACGGCGCCAAAAACTCTTTCTCCCTGCCGTGGGGAATATAGAGCTGTCCATTGGGCTTTGCCTGGTTAGTAGCCATCTTGGACACCGTTTTACCCGATGACATCCCGAAGGAGATAGGCAGTTCGGTATCCTTTATTATTTTTTGCCTTAGTTCGCTGGCATGTTTATAACAGTTATGAAAGCGATCCATCCCCGTATAGTCAATATAAAACTCATCTACAGAAGTTTTCATATACAGCGGCACCGCATTATGGATTATCTCTGTAACCTCTCTACTGGCCTCGCCATACCTGCCATGTGAGCCCCGCAAAACAATAGCATGCGGACAAAGCTTAAGCGCCTGCCGCGTAGGCATAGCCGAGTGCACCCCAAACTTGCGCGCCTCATAGCTGCAGCTGGCCACCACACCCCTATCCGCCGAACCGCCAATGATCACCGCTTTACCAATAAGCGACGGATCAAACTTACGCTCAACCGATACGAAGAACGAATCAAGATCAATATGCATTATGGTGCGTTTGGTTTGCATGGAACAAAGTTATGAAAGATTCACTAATTACTAAATTTATTAGCAAATACATTCTATTAAAAAGCTAACCTGCGTGACAAACGTTCATTTTTTGATTTGAGCTTTTAATTCCGTATTTTTACAAGTAGATACATTCTAAAAAATAGAACTAAAATGGCATTTGTTAATTTAGAAATTCCTAATAGAAAAGAAAAATATCTTGAAACAATAAAGCAGCTTCGTTTAAAAAATTTCAGCAAAAACCTTCCATTTTTAATTCTTTCTGACAGACTCCCGGAAGGCCAGGTATATCGTGAATTTCCTGATGGGCATATTGAATTACAGGAAACATTTTCTATGGGTTCAAATTTTGGTTCAACAGTTTTGCAGATTCTTTCCCCAATAGAGGCCGATCAGATCCGAAGGGAGTATGGATTATTCTAAACCAACCTTATTGGTTATTTCCGGGCCAAACGGAGCAGGAAAATCTACACACATTCAAACCATGCTTCCTGTAGCTTTAGAAAACATTTGGTCATTTGACCGCGATAAAACCCGGATTGAATTTGAACATATTTTAAGGGCGCAAGATATTGATTTAAAAGAAATCCCTCTAAGATCAACCCGAATGATGGAAGATAGGCTGATCCAGGAAATGAAACAAGCTATTAATATAAAAAGTCATTTTGTTCTGGAAACGCCTTTGTCTCACCCCGATTATTGGGGATATATAGATTTATTTGAAAACAATGGATACCAAATCCAACTTAATTATCTAGGTCTTGATAAAATAAGTGATTGCATTGCAAGAGTTGGCCAAAGAGTAATGGAGGGAGGTCATTATGTTGAACCAGGAACAATAAAAGGTGTATATCAAAAAAACCTGGAACATATAAATGAATATAGGAATACATTCAGGATGATTGAATTATATGATGGAATGAAGATCCCGACACTTCTTGTACGAATAGAAGATAACCTCGTAACCTATGCTCTTAATAACGCTCTTAAAAAAAACTGGATTAAAGCAGGGCTTCCGTCATTAGCTCAAAAAGTTAAATCATATATCAAATCCAATTCATAAGTTATTAAACCAATATATGAATTAGAAAAGTATAGCTGCCAGATAGTCGATGCGCACCCAACCTCCTAAACAACCGGAAAAATTATTTCTGCACACTTATTAAAAATGCTAAAATAATTAGCATTTTAGCAGCATAAATTCAACTGCTATTTATGACTGCCTACGCTGATTATTTGATGATAATTTCCTTACCAGCCGACCTGGTTAAGGAGATCAGCAGGTATAAGCGGGCATCGGTAAACGCAATCGGGCATTTTGAGGGGATGCACAGCAGGGCCTATATTACTATAACGCACCAGGTACGCTGCAAACCCTTTTTGGCACAGCCTGCTATACTAAAGATGGGGCAACGGTTAAGCACCATGCCCCCGGTTGAGCTATATCTAAACGGCTTTGACCATTTTAGCCATAGTCAAACCACCAAAACCATCTATGCCAAAATTGAACACACCGGCCGTGCCGAAAACTGGTTTAAGCTGCTCACTATGCAAATGGGGATAAAGGTTAAAGATTTTGTACCGCATATCACCATCGCCAAAAACATCCCGGTAACGGCATTCAACAAACTATGGCCAAATTTTGAGAGCAGGGCGTTTAAGCAATCATTTACAGTAAATAACTTAACTATTTTACACAGAGACACTTTTGCAGAACACCACGAATGGAAGGTTTACCGTGAGCTGCATTTTGGTAATAAGCTGCTGGCGTTTTAGGATAATTTTCCCTCTTTCCGCCGCAGGCGAAGGAGGGAAAACTAATAAAACAGACTAACTTCTTTCTTACCTCTTTACGCGCAGCGAAGAGAGGTCGACGAGCGAAGCAATGTCGGGTGAGTCAACTTTCCGCCATGCGTTTACGCAGATATAGTTGCGTGGAAGCATTTGCGTAAATATCGCGCGCATATTTACTCACCCGGCCGACGCTTTGCTGGACCTCCCTCTCTTCGCTGCGCGGAAAGAGAGAAGGAAAAATAATGGTGTACTTGTCAAAAAAAAATCAAAAACAATTTGCAATTGCTAAAAATATTAGCAATATTTGTTTCATCAAATCAATAAAGCTATGACAGCCTACCAGGATTATTTAATAGTGCTTTCACCATCAGAAAGTGTTACCAACAGTATAAAGCAGCTAAAAAATAGCAGCGCACGCGTTATTGGAGAATATGAGGGTCATTATGCAAAGGCACACATAACCATTCAATACTGGCCCCGTAAAAGATCAGTATGGATTGACCCGATGATCCCCAAGCTGGAACGCGACCTGCAAAACCTTTCGCCGGTAATTCTGGATCTGAATGGATTTGATTTTTTTGATCATCAATATAATCCTACAATTTATGCAAAGATCAATTCAACCCCTTTAACCGAAGTATGGTTTAAACAGCTAAGAAAATATTTTAGCCGGCAGGATTTTATTCCCCATATAAGCATAGCCAAAAGCATCCCGAATAAGGCTTTTAATAAGCTATGGCCTTATTTTCAAAAGCTGGAATGGAACGAGCAAATTAAAATTGACAGGCTTACTATATTACGGAGGGATACGATAGGTCACGATAAAAGCTACAAAAAGATCAAAGAAATTCCGTTTAACAGCAGGTATGATTTTTATACGTTCGCCAATTCGAAGCTTAAAGCGCCGGCATTGGTAGAAAAACAGTTAGCTTCACCGCAGTTTAGTCTTTTTTAAACCGTATAAATGGGGATGATCTTTAAATAATTAAACTTTTTTTATTTGTGTAACCTGTTGTATTACAATATTTCAGCATAGAAAAACCTAAACCTTATCACAATAAATAGCCTTTTTTAACAATTTATTAACCAAAAACAAACCTTTTCCTATCTTTGCGGCGGGGTAAGTCTTTTACGGCCAGCTCCTCTTGAACTCCCCCAGGGTGGGAACGCAGCAAGGGTAGAGAGTTGAGCGGCGCGATAAAAGTAGCTTACCCTTTTTTGTGCCTTTATGTTTCGGTCTGTTAAAATATTGATATATATGACCCAGAGGGTCTACCCCTTTGTAGTAATCATACACACCATTTCTTATTGCCTCTTAGAGGCTCCTTCGCCCAATTAACAAAGTCATAAATATTCATTGAATATCTTTTGCTATTACTTTCACCTATTTCCACAAATACACTTGCAATTTCGTAAAAGAAGCATGTATTCAAAAATGGCGTAAAATGTGGGTAGCCACTACGCGGCAAAAACACTAATTATATGCATTTCTACAAAGAGGTAGACCCTATGGGTCAGGCATTAAGTTATAAATTTTTCTTACCCTCTTTACGCGCCAGCGAAGAGAGGGCAGGTCCAAAGCGTCGACCGGGTGGGTAAATCTACGCGCGATATTAACGCAAATGCATGGGTGCAAATGCCCACCGAGGTAGCGTGAAAGAGAGTGAGATGCACTTTCTCTTAATTAAATGGCATGTGTCAGCCATTCTGCTTTCACCCAAGTCTTTCGCCTTTCACCTCCTTTTTTTGCTTCGGCTATGAACTATGAACCATCAACTATAAGCCAAACTAACTATCTTCGCAAAAACATCTGATACTAATGCTCGATATACTCATCATAGGCGGCGGCCCAATCGGAATAGCATGCGGATTAAAGGCGCAAAAGGCAGGCTTAAGCTTTTTAATTGTTGAAAAAGGTTGCCTGGTTAATTCATTATACAACTATCCGTCAACCATGACGTTCTTCTCCACTTCTGAGAAGCTGGAAATTGGCGGGATTCCCTTTGTAACCATCAGCAACAAACCAACCCGCGCTGAAGCGCTGGAATATTACCGCAGGGTGGCTACATCAAATAATCTGCCGGTTAATTTATTTGAAGAAGTTACCAATTTGGTAAAGCAGGGCGAGGTGTTTACCGTTACCACCAGTAAAGCAACCTACCAGGCTAAAAGAGTGATCCTTTCAACCGGATTTTATGACATTGCTGTAAAGCTTGAGATCCCCGGCGAGGAGCTGCCAAAAGTAAAGCATTACTATAAAGACCCACATTATTACGCCATGCAAAAGGTAGTTGTGGTGGGTTCAAGCAACTCCGCTATTGATGTAGCGCTGGAGACTTACCGTAAAGGTGCTGAGGTTACGCTCGTTATTCGCGGTGAAGAGGTTAGCAGCCGGGTTAAATACTGGGTGCGGCCCGATATCATCAACCGTATTAAAGAAGGCAGCATACAAGCTTATTTCAATTCCCATTTAAAAGCTGTACGTGAGCATGAGGTTGATATTGAAACCCCAGCGGGCCTGGTAACCATCCCTAACGATTATGTGATGGCGATGACAGGTTACCGGCCAAATTTTGAGTTTTTAAAAAAGCTTGGTATCGCGCTAACTGATGATAAGTTTATTCCCCATTACAACCCCGAAACGATGGAAACCAACCTGCCCGGCCTTTACCTTGCCGGTGTAGTTTGCGGCGGACTGGATACCCATTTATGGTTCATTGAAAACTCAAGAGTACATGCGGAGATGATTTTGGAAGATATTGTGGGGAGAAAGTGAGTGGTTGATTGTGTTGATTAAGTGAATGGTTAAATTATCCACTAAAAAAAAAACAAATGTCATACAAAAAACCTAATCAACTCAATCAACCACTCACCAATCAACTAATTCATTTTTTTCTTGCATAAATAAAAATTAATGCAATACTTTGCACAAAATTTAAAAAACAATAAAAACAACATCAAAATGAATCAACAAAGCTTAAATAAGCCAATGATCAGAGCTATATTTGCTCCGGTTGCAGCTGCTTTGGTTTCAACTGTTTTTTTATTTTCTCCTTCACGACGAAGGCCGTACATGCCCCGGGTTTGATTTATTTCTCTTCCTATACCCATTGAGGTTTATTAAACCTCATCAAAAAAAGATCATCTAATTATTAATGCTTTAAAAAGCCAATAATTTAACGGTAATTTTTCTATTTCAATGATTAAAGATTTTGATATACAGGTTGCAACCGCTCAGCATGTAGACTATG
>JAQBOS010000585.1 GCA_028287925.1 Mucilaginibacter sp.
GGCCCTGATCCCTGCCTGGGTGCAAACGGGCTTACAGGTTGCAGGGAATATGCTGCCTGCATTAGGTTTTGCACTTTTAATGAACCTGATGTTCAACAAAACCGTTGCACCATACTTTTTCCTGGGTTTTATGCTGGCGGCTTATTTAAAATTGCCCGTAATTGCTATTGGCGGACTGGGAATTATAATAGCCCTGATAGTAACCCAGGTTACGCCAAAAACAGATGGTGACGACGATGATGATTTTAGTGAAAGCAAGGAAGAGGCTAAGCCTGTAAAAAAACTAAACAATAAAGACATCCGCAATGTGTTTTTACGCTCCATGGCTTTAGAAGCTAATTTCAATTTCGAAACCTGGCAAAATACGGGCTACGCTTTTTCAATTATCCCGGTTTTAAAAAAGCTTTATACTACCAAAGCGGCAATGGCTGCTGCTCTGAAAAGGCATTTACAGTTATTCAATACCAGTCCTTATGGTTCAACCCTTATTTTAGGGATAACCGCCGCCATGGAAGAACAGAACAGCAACGACCCTGATTTTGATGCAGAGTCGATCAGCACCGTAAAGCTGGGTTTAATGGGGCCGCTTGCCGGGGTGTTCGACTCCCTGTTCTGGGGTACTTTTAAAGTTATTGCCGCCGGGGTTGGTACATCGCTGGCCATAAAAGGCAACATAATGGGGCCGGTTCTTTTCCTGCTGATCTTTAATGTGCCACACCTGGTGCTCAGGTATAACCTCACTTTTATCGGCTACCAGGCGGGTACTAAGTTTCTGCAAAACCTGGCCAAAAACAACGTGATGGACAGGTTAACCAAGGGCGCATCTATATTGGGTTTAATGGTAGTTGGTGCAATGCCTGCTACTTTAATGTCAATCAGAACACCAATCAGCATAGGTTCAGATAAGTCAGAGATTACCATCCAAAGCGTTTTGGACCAGGTAGTCCCTGCCATTATTCCATTGGGGTTAACCTTCCTGGTTTACTACTTTGTAAAGAACGGCGCTAAAACAACGCATTTATTACTGGGTTTGCTAGCGCTGGGCTTTATTGGCAGTATGATCCATTTGTTTGCTTAATTTGATGAGATGATGAAGGGAATTGGCGTTTCACCGGGTATTTCAATAGGCAAAGCCTTTATAATTCAAAAGAAGGAGGCTGTGTTAACCGGGATCCTCTTGAATAGCACGGCAGAAGTAACGGCAGCTATTGAACGCTTTGACCTGGCCATAAACAATGCCATCAATGAAGTTGAAATAATTAAAAATAATCCCACACTTTCTGACGACGATCTCGCCATTCTTGAAACCCAAATTGAGTTGCTAAGTGATCCGGAAATAAGAGATGGTGTAATTGAAAAGATTGAAGCCGAACATAAAAACCCCAATGATGCCTTATTAGAAGTGATTACCGGTTTTGTGCAGGCATTTGAAAGCATGGATGATGAATATATGCGTGCCCGTGCCGCTGATATACAGGATATTGGTACCCGGATCTTAAAAAATCTTAACGGACAAGGTGCAGGTAACTATGCGTTTAACCCTGATACCATCATCATAGCAGAAGACCTTTCCCCTTCCGATACCATTACTATGGATGTGAGCCTGGTTATCGGTTTTGCCACGCAGATGGGCAGTAAAACATCACACGCTGCTATCATAGCCAAAGCAAAAGGTACCCCTGCAGTTGTGGGTTGCGGTATAGAACTGATCAGTATAAAAAATAATGATGTTATTATTTTAGACGGACTGCAAGGTGAAGTATATATAAACCCCGGCCAGGAACTGATTAAAGAATATACTATAAAAAGGGATACTTACCGTCAGCATGCCGATAGCCTGAAAACGTTAAGGGATCTGCCCGCAGTAACAACAGATGGCTTGCAGGTAATGCTATCGGCCAATATCTCCGGTGCAGAAGATCTGGCCGATGTTTTTGATAATGGCGGAGAAGGGGTAGGGCTTTTACGTACCGAGCTGTTGTTCATGAACCGCGACACCTTCCCTACGGAAGATGAGCAATTTGAATTTTATAAACAGGCTGCACTGCAGGCAAAAGGCAAACCGGTTATTGTACGCACCATTGATATTGGGGGTGACAAGAACCTTGCCTATTTTAATCTGCCTGCCGAGCTTAACCCTTTTTTGGGTTACCGCGCAATAAGGATCAGTTTAGATCGTAAGGACCTTTTTATCACCCAGCTAAAAGCAATTTTAAGGGCATCGGTATTTGGCGATTTGAAAATCATGTTCCCGATGATTTCTAATACCCGGGAGATCAGGTCGGCGCAAAGTATTTTAAAAGAAGCAAAAGCGGAACTCTCAGGGGATAATATTGCCTTTAACCAGGCTATCAAAACAGGGATTATGATAGAAGTTCCATCCGCGGCAATAACTGCTGATCTGTTAGCAAAAGAGGTGGATTTTTTCAGCATCGGCACAAACGATCTTTGCCAGTATACCCTGGCAGTTGACAGGATGAACGAAAAGATAAGTCACCTGTATGACCCGTTCAACCCGGGTGTTTTAAGGCTGATCAGCAATGTGATTGAACAAGGCCAAAAGCACAACATCCACGTTGGCATGTGCGGCGAAATGGCATCTGATCCATTGGCAACTTTATTATTGCTGGGCATGGGATTAAAGGAGTTTTCAATGAGCGCAGCATCTATCGCTGCTATAAAAAACATCATTATAAATAATAGCGAATTAAAAGCAAAACAGGTATTCAAAAATGTAATGGAGATGGAGAGTTCGGAGGATATTAGAGCTTATTTAGAAGGGATAGCAATGTAAATTCCTCTCGCAGGATTTCTCCAATGCTATAAGTTGAGAGAACGTTGGTTATAACTAACCATATAACAACATCCAATAGCCCCACCTAAACGGCGAAGCCCTCATGAACGCCTATTAAAAATGAACAACGGTGAATAATCCTCCCCGGTAGGAGAGGACTTTAAAAAAAAGCGCGAAGCTAAAGTCTCCCCTACCGGGGGAGATTTAGAGGGGGCAAAAAGGCTTTGGGAGAGGATTATGTTTGTGCTATCCTGCCCCGTCCCCGCAGGGTCTCTCGCAGAGGACCCTGCGATGTATGATGTTGATGGGAGGAAAATGCAAGGTTTAATGCATGGTTGAATACTTAGCATGCGGCGCAGGGTCCCTTTCAGGAGACCCTGCGAAGACGAAGGATGTTGATTGAGGAAAACGCATGGTTTAATACTTAGCACACGGCGCAGGGTCCCTTTCAGGAGACCTGCGAAGACGAAGATGAATAACAAATGATAACAAAAGACTATATAATACTTGCCCCGCAGGGCTTACATGCCCGGCCGGCAACAACGCTGATAAGACTTGCAAAAGGTTTTAAATCAACAACCAGTCTGCAAAAGGCAGGGAAAATCGTAAAGCTGAACAGTATGCTTAATATTTTATCCCTGGCAATAAAAGGCGGTGAAACCATCACCGTTATTGTTGACGGCGAGGACGAGGCCATAGCAGCAGAAGCTATTAACCAATTTTTTACAGAACAGTTAAAAGACCTATAAATGAAAATTACCATTACAAAAACTGAACCGGAATTTGATATAACCGCAGCCTGGCGCATTATTGCGCAGATGTTGGAGAAACGCAACTCGGTGATTGGCCTGTCAACCGGGCAAACTACTATTGGGATGCACCGCGTTGTGTCTGAAATTTTTAAGCAATATCCGTTCGATGTTTCCGATATAACCTTGTTTAACGTGGATGAGCTAACCAATCTTTCGCGCGAGTATGCCGGGAGCTGCTACACCATGATTTTAAACCAAATTGCCGGTCCGCTGGGCATTCCGGATGAAAATTTCATAATGCCGCCTACCCTGTCGGATGATTTTGAAGCAGAGAGTATTTTGTTTGAAAAGCGACTTGCCGAACGTGGCGGCGCCGACCTGCAGATGCTGGGCATAGGAAGCAATGGCCACATAGGCATTAATCAACCTGGTACGCCATTTGAAAGCGAAACATGGGTATCGCCAATGGATCCTGACTTTGAAGCCCGTGTACGCCGTGAAACACAGGTTCCGCCGGAAATTGTTTTAGGCGGGTTAACCCGTGGTGTAAAAAACATTATGCACACCCGCAAATTAATCCTGATTGCTAAAGGCGCTCATAAAGCGGATATTATTGAGCAGGCTATTCTCGGGCCGGTAAGTACAGATATCCCTGCATCAGTAGTACAACTGCACCCCAATTGCGAAATCCTGCTGGATGCTGATGCTGGTGCGAAAATTGCGGAATACGCTAAGAAGAGGAATTATAACTGGTAAATACAACACAAAACACATGTCATTGCGAGGAGGAACGACGAAGCAACCTCGTCGCAATGATATTTGCTAAGCAAGTTTTACACTTAGCCATTCGCCCTGTATAGCTACGAGATTGCCGCGCTATCGCTCGCAATGACAAAATTTTATATTTTCTTCTTTCGGACTTCCGGACTTTCCCGACTTTCGGACTTTACTTCAAATCAGCATTTATCTCATTCAGCAAATATTCTTTTCTATCACTGCTGTATTCCCAAAACATAACCCCTGCCATTCCTTTTTTGCTCACATAATCACATTTATTCTTAATCGACCACTCATCGTCGTACGTAATAAATTGCCTGGTTACCGGGTTAAACAGGTAAGGGGCGGCGGCGTCATTATCGCGGTAGTATTTAAAGCCCTTAGTTGCGTCATTAACCAGGCTATCCTTTATAAAGGTAAAACCTCCTGCACGCATCTTACCATCGGTTTTTATGCCGAGGCCATT
>JAQBOS010000597.1 GCA_028287925.1 Mucilaginibacter sp.
CGGTGTTCGATATTCAACATTAATTATTCGATATTCAAATTCTGCATTTTTGCGTTAAGTTAACGGCTATGGCGCTCTGCTACAAGCTTAAGTAGATATCAATAACAAAGGCGGATATCACTATCCGCCTTGTCCTCATTTATTAATCAATCAACCTAATTAATCTCTTTAAAAAATCTAAAATCGTAATTTATAACTCCGAAAATTATTAAAATCCGAAATCGAACATCCGAATTCCGAAACGGCGAAGCCCTCTTGAACACCGTTAAAAAACAATCAACAGTGAAAAATCAATTATCTTCGTCTTCCCCTTCAATCATCCTGGTACTGCTTTCCAGGTGCTTTAGGATCTTGGCTTCAACGTAAAAAATTATCTCTTCGGCAATATTCTTTGCCTGGTCGCCCACACGCTCAAGCTTGCGGATAACAGACAGGATATAAAGCGCTTCAGGGATACTTTTGGCATCTGCCTTTATAAGCGCGGTAACGTTTGCCGGTGCGCTTTCATTTATAGCATCAAGCACATCATCCCTTTTAAATATGCTTCGGGCCAGTACGGTATCTTCTTTTTCAAAAGCAGTACGGGTATCTATCAAAATATTAATGGCTTCGTCATACATACGCAGCAACGAAGTACTTTCCAATGCGCTAACTTCAAAATTAACAGTCGATTCAACAACGTAAAGTGCAATACCTGCTGCAATGTCGCCAATCCGTTCAAGGTTGGTGTTTATTTTGAGGGCCGCAAGCAAAAAACGCAGATCCACTGCTACAGGGCAGTAAAGCGCAAATACATTTTCGCAATCCCTGTCAATCTTAAGCTCAAAGGAGTTTACCCTTTTTTCTTTTATTAAAACTTCGCGGGCCAGGTCCTTGTCAAACTGTACCATGGCTTCTTTAGCCTTGTTCAATTGCGATTGAACTAAGATCCACATGCTAACCAGTTCCTTTTTTACCGCGGTAATTTCATTTTCTAATGGTGTCATATTTGTGATATGTTAATTTATTATTTAGCTGAAAGCCGAAAGCAAAAAGCTCAAAGCAAAAAACAGCTTTCGGCTTTCTGCTTTAAGCTTTCCGCTTAACTAAACCTCCCTGTAATATAATTTTGTGTACGCACATCTGCCGGTGCGGTAAACATTTGCTTGGTGTCATCAAACTCAACCAGTTCGCCAAGGTAAAAAAACGCTGTTTTATCACTTACGCGCGCAGCTTGCTGCATATTGTGTGTAACGATGATTAGCGTATACTTTTCCTTAAGCTCATGAAACAGCTGTTCAACGCTTGAGGTTGAGATAGGATCGAGCGCTGAGGTTGGCTCATCAAACAAAATCACCTCAGGCTCCATAGCAATGGCACGTGCAATACACAAACGCTGCTGTTGCCCGCCTGACAGGAAGGTGCCTTTTTTGTGTAATGAATCTTTAACCTCTTTCCATAAAGCGGCAGATGTTAATGATTTTTCAACAATATTATCCATGTCGGCCTTGGCCATTTTTAGTCCGTTCAGCTTATAACCGGCAACCACGTTATCATATATGCTAAGATTTGGAAAAGGGTTTGGTCTTTGAAAAACCATCCCTATTTTATACCTCACGTATATGGGGTTCATGGTATAAACCTCATCGTCATATAACTTTAACGATCCTTTTGCCGTTGCACCGGGTATCAATTCGTGCATGCGGTTTATGCAGCGCAAAAAGGTGGTTTTACCGCAGCCGGACGGGCCCATAACTGCGATAACCTGGTTTTTTTCGATCCCGATGCTCACATCTTTTACAACATGATTATCGCCAAACCAGGCATTAAATTTTGATGCGCTTACAACTGTATGTTCCATTTTCTTGTTATCAGTTTTGTAATTATGTTTAAAGTTAAAACAAACATTAATAATATGAATGATGCTCCCCAGGCAAGGTTGTGCCATTCGTCATACGGACTGGTGGCATAAGTAAATATCAGGTGGGGCAAACTCTCCATTGGTTTGGTAATTGATGATGATAAATAAGGGTTACCAAAGGCAGTGAACAATAAGGGCGCTGTTTCGCCAATAATACGTGCTATTGACAGCATTATACCTGATAAGATGCCCGCAAACCCGCAGGGCACAATAACCTTTAAAATTACCCGGTGATAAGGCACACCTAATGATAATGCAGCTTCTTTTAGCGATGGCGGCAGTAAACGCAATGTTTGTTCGGTTGAGCGGATAACGATAGGCAGCATCATAATAGCAAGTGCTACACTACCTGATATAGCGCTGAAAGTACCCAGCGGCTTAACCAGCCAAAAATAAATAACAATACCCACAACAATTGATGGTACCCCCTGCAAAATATCAACACATAAACCACTGTAATAAGCAAGTTTGGTGTGCGGGTTTTCGCTCAGATAAATACCGGCAAACATACCTACAGGTATAGCTAATACCGATGACATCATTACCATTATAAAGCTGCCTAAAAGGGCATTGCTTATACCACCCCCGCTTTCGCCAACCGGCGCAGGCACATGGGTTAAAAAATGCCAGCTTACCTGTGTAACACCTTGTTTTATTATATAAAGCAATACAATAATAAGGGGAACGGTAATTAAAAAGGCGAAAAAAACAATAACTCCTTTAAATAAAATACTCTTGGTATTTCTAATTCTTATGCGTGCTTCCATATCGTTAATTGTTAGTAAACCTGGTGATTATTCTTTTACCTATCAGGTTAATAACCACGGTGACAAAAAACAGCACT
The DNA here is from genome assembly GCA_028287925.1 of Mucilaginibacter sp. Taxonomy (GTDB): domain Bacteria; phylum Bacteroidota; class Bacteroidia; order Sphingobacteriales; family Sphingobacteriaceae; genus Mucilaginibacter. Next base: position 2,745 of record JAQBOS010000597.1, read on the forward strand.
AAACCAAGCTCAATAAGTGCCGAAAGATAAACTGTATGATCGGCTTCGGTAAACTCGTTGGCTATAACGCTGGCCATTGTATTACTTGGGCCAAATATCAGGTCTTTAAAAGTGTGTGCTAACGTGCTGGTATTACCAATCAGCATGGTTACCGCCATGGTTTCGCCAAGGGCGCGGCCAAGTGATAAAAGTACACCGGCAAACAAACCCGACCTTGTAAATGGCATAATTACACTACGGATAACCTCAAAACGGGTAGCACCCAATGCGTAAGCGCCTTCTTTTAATGGCGATGGCACCATGCGGATCAATGTTATACCCAACGAGGCAGCATAAGGAATTATCATAACAGCCAATATCAGTGAGGAAGTAAAAATACCTATCCCGTAAGGCGCTACGCCAATTTTTGCTTCAAACGTGCGGATTATCGGCACTAAAACAAATAGCCCCCAAAAACCATAAATAATGGAGGGAACAGCTGCAATAAGCTCAATGGTGTTTTTTAACAGGTTTGACAACCAGCCTTTAGGATTATACTCGCCCAGGTAAATAGATACAGCGTATGAAAATGGTATGGAAATAATAAGGGCGATGAACGAGGTAAGCAACGTACCAATTAAAAAGGGATATGCACCATAAATGTTTGATACCGGATCCCATACCTTACCCCACAAATATCCTATCCCTAATGATTTAATGGAAGGCATTGACTCCATTATCAGCGTTATTAAAATGCCAATAACTATCAGCACTAAAACAATACTCATAAAGATCAAGATCCGCCTGAAAATAGTTTCCCATTTCATTTGGCTGTACGAGAGGTCTAATCTTTTATTTTTCATTTATCAAATCGTTATTTGAGCGGAAAGCCCTTTTTGAGCTAAAAGCAGAAAGCTAAAAGCTGAAAGCATTTGATGTTGCTTATCACTTTTAACTTCCTGCTAATTGCTTTTTGCTTTAGTCTTTATGCTTTCAGCTTATAAAATAGCTTTACCATCATAAGTGGCTGATTTTAATATTTTTTCAGCAACTTTTAAGGCTGATTTTGAAAGTGGCGCATAGTTTAAAGGCGCGCAATTTTTCTGCCCATCATGAATGTTAAACCATAATAACTTTAATAGTTGTTTAGCTCTGTCAGCGCTACGGTCGCTATATTTTTGTTCTTTGTAAATTAAAGCCCAGGTAAAGCTGGTAATAGGGTAGCCTTTAGGGTTATCAGTATTTGTTAATGATACTTCGGCATTTGCAGGCAATTCAACATTGCTTGATGCTGTAGTTGTTTCAAGCGTTGGAGTAATAAATTTACCGGTCTTGTTTGCAATATCAGCATAAGCCATTTTATTCTGGATAGCATAAGCAAGCTCATTGTAGCCAATAGCGCCAGGAGTTTGTTTAACTAAACCCGCAACACCTTCGTTACCTTTACCGCCTAAACCGGCAGGCCAGTTAACCGCAGATGCTTTACCAACTTTAGCAGCCCAATCAGGGTTTACTTTTGTTAAAAAGTCAGTAAAAATGAAAGAAGTACCGCTACCGTCTGAACGGTGAATAACTACTATCGGGGTTTCAGGCAGTTTAGTGCCTTTGTTCAATGCAGCAATTTTAGCATCGTTCCAGGCAGTAATTTTACCTAAGTAAATATCACCCAAAACAGCACCGCTTAAATTTAAACCTGTAGTAAGGCCCGGTACATTGTAAGTAACTACAACCGCACCTGATGCCATAGGGATATGTAGAACCGGAGCACCGATTTTTTTAGCCTGGTCGGCATTTAAAGGAGCGTCTGATCCGCCAAAGTCAACAGTTTTGTTGGTTAGCTGTAAAATACCGCCGCCTGAACCGATTGACTGGTAATTAACTTTTACGTTTGTTTTAGTAGCATACTCGGCAAATATTTTTGAGAACAAAGGGTACACAAATGTACTGCCTGCGCCCAGCAAAGTATTGTCTTGTGCCGATGCTGATAACGATAGTGCACTTGCAGCAATTGCTACAGCAGCTACCTTTAAACTTTTAATTACTTTCATTTTGTTTTGTTTTGTGTGAGTTTTAGTTCGTTCCCTGTTAAGTTCTTATTACCCGTTTTGTTATGCTGATCAGCCCCTATAGCAAATCAGCACAACAACCGGAGTATTTTATTATTTACCAAAAGTGAAGAAGAAGGTCATTCTGTAAACCAATGTATGGTTATCAGGTATATAACCTGCTGTAGTTGGCGCTAACTTATCTTTGTATTGTGTAAACCAAACGTTAGGCATAAAGTGTATGTTCTTAGCTGGAGTAAAATCTAAACCGGCTGTAATAAATTGCTCTTTGGTAGTTGGGTCGTAAGAACCGTAGTTAGTATTAACAGAGTAAGGATCATTGCTGTTAAAATCAGTATCCGGGTTATAAGTATCCCAACGGGCGAAGTAACCCCATTTGCCTTGTACAATTGCACCTCTGATCCATAATGAAAGGCCTTGCGCAGTTGCATCTTCTGCTTTAGTAGTTGTTTTATTTGTAACCCCATTTGTAAATTTCTGGGTATATGCTTCAGCACCTATAGTAAAGAATTTAGTATTATAGGCTGCAAATACTTTATACATGTTGTGTGATTGTGCACCTACAGTAGCAGTATTAGGAGCAGTTTGTGCGTAATCTGCATAAAAATCTACATATAATTTTTTGTCAAGGAATTTACCCCATAAAGTACCGTAGAATATTTTATAGAAACCTGTGTTAGCATTAGCTGCTGATAATAAGCTTGCTGTGCTGTTATTACCTACCATTGCAACATAACCAAAGTTTTTGGTTTGCGGATCAAAAGTTCCCTGCAAAGCAGCGCCAACATCATATGAGTTGTCTTTATGGTAATCAGTAATTGTTCTTTCAATTGAACGGTAGCTCCAGGTTGCTTCCGCTAATGAAGTTGGTGCGTTTGTACCAGGCTCGTTTAGTGCGAAAGTAGGTGTGCTCATTTCACCAACAACCAAATCTGTTCCATTCCAAAGGTCTCTAACCCTGATGTTGAAGTTTTTGATATAAAAACTCATCTTGCCATCAACCAGGTTATCACTGTTTTGTATAGATGTTGTACCATTAACGCCTGTGCTTGCACTTGGCTCTGACGCCAATAATACTTCAGCTTTAAACTTTTTGGTTATATCATAATCATAACCTAAATAAAGACGACGGAATTGGAAAGCATTTCTGCCTGTAGGCACTCCGGTGTAATTATTTTCCTTGCCCTGGCTTGAGGTTATTGCCGGAGAATGTGCGTTATAGTAAAAATCACCGAAAGAATATCCCCATAATCTTCTTTGAGGTTTCCATGAAGTATCTTCGGCAGCTTTAACTTCTTTTTTTACTGTAGCTACCGGCTCTTCAGCTTTTGCTTTCTCAGCTGTTTTTACTTCAGCTTTTGGGGCAGCTGGTGCCGATATTGCAACCGTAGTAGCTACGTCAGCGTTTAAGCTGGCAGTTTGTGCCTTAGCAGTATAACCTACTATTAAGGATGCTAGTAAGGCTGCACTAAAAAGTTTCGTAAACATTGTTTTCATAATCAATTAAGGATTAAATAAATTTTGCCTCAAAAGTGGGACAGCAGCATTATCTTAATGTTAAGCAATCATTAATATTTGATGATATTATTTAAATGTTAACTTAACTTTCAGAACGTGTAAAAAATACGTGAAAAGGCAGTTTATTTGATCTTTTAAAATCATAAACAATTGATTAGTAATTATTTACATACATATTTCTTTATACGAAAATTGATAACATAGATTTAACACTGAACCCATCCTGTTTAATATGGGTTTAACATAGCAGCACTATTTTTGGGCGTTACCAATAATACTACTGTTTATGAGGGTTTTATTCCAGGATTTTTTGTCAAATAGGGGTTTATTCTTTGATCAGCTCGATCTTGCAGCCAAAAACGCAGCTGATATGGCAACTTTGCTGGTTGGTGTTATAAACACAGAACAGGTTGACGAGCGCGACCTTTTATATAAACAGGTTGCTAAAATGGAGCATTGGGGCGATAATGTAACCCATAAAATAAACCTGGCGCTTAACCGGATAGTTTTCACCCCTTTAAACCGGAACGACATCCATGCACTGGCTGCCGCGCTTGATGATGTTGCCGATATGATAAAGGAAACCAGCAATCGGATAGACCTTTATAATATAACCGATTTTAATATCTCTATTAAGGAGCTTGCCGTTTTAATCCAAAAAGCAAGTGCTGAAATTCAAAAGGCAGTTGGCGTGTTAAGGCTGCATCAATCAACCGATACCATATTAATAGCATGCCGCCAGGTAAAAGAATATGAGCGCCAGGCCGACAGGATCTATTATAACGCTGTGGCCAATCTTTTTTTGAATGATAAAGACGCCATAAACCTTATTAAATACCGTGAAATACTGCATTCGTTAGAAACTACAGTAAATAAATGCAAAAGCACCGCCGATGTGCTGGAAGTTATTCTGATAAACAGATAACAGGGGTTTATAATTTTAGAAATTGTATGTCATAAGTGCTCTGAAAAGTTAAAAAAAGCAGTGGGCGGTGCGATTCCTTCCTTGGGGAAGGGAAGGGTTTCGCGAACTATGGTGCCACTGCTAATCACGCGTAAAAGCTTGGCGTAGAAACCCCTCCCTGCGCCCTCCTCCCAAGGGAGGGAATCGCACAGAGCTCCGCTTCTTTACATTCTCCTGATCAACTACCAAAACAAAAAAGAGGGATAAAATCACTTCCATCCCCCTCTTTAACAGCTATAATAAGCTTAAATACTTAATGTGCAGCCAGTGCTTCAACACCATCCAGCTCATATACATAACCTAAATTATGCGGACTGCTGCTGCTTACCTTAATATCCTTTACAAGCCCGCTGCCCAAATCTATAACCCAGCCATGCACCTCAAGATCGGCGCGGTTCATCCAGGCATTTTGGATGATGGATGTTTTACAAAGGTTATACACCTGTTCAGATACATTTAGCTCTACCAACCGGTTAAGCTTTTGAGTTTCATCGGTAATCCGGTCGAGCTCGTGGCTGTGCAGTCGGTAAACATCCTTAATGTGCCTTAGCCAGTTGTCAATTAACCCAAACTGTTTGTTGCTTAATGCAGCAGCTACGCCACCGCAACCATAATGCCCGGCCACTATAACGTGCTTTACCTTGAGTACGTTAACCGCGTAGTCCAGTACGCTCAGCATGTTCATGTCTGAGTGTACACATACATTGGCAATGTTACGGTGTACAAAAATTTCGCCGGGCTTGGTACCGGTTACATCATTGGCAGGCACGCGGCTGTCTGAGCAACCTATCCAAAGCACCTGCGGGTTTTGGCCTTGTGCCAGTTTATTAAAATATTCAGGGTCGTCTTTCAACCTGTCCTTAACCCAATCACTGTTGCCTTTTAAAAGGGCGTTATAGGTGTCAGACTGTGCAAGTTTTACACTGCTTAAATCTATTTGTGGCTTACTGCCGTTCTTTTTATCTTCTGTAAGTGTCATGTTGTTTCTTAGTTAGCGTTATAAATTAATTCTTTTAAAGGCGGTACGTCGTACCTTTCCTTTATATCCTTCAGTTGCACAATAATTCCTTTAGTAAAGGCATTGTGCTTAAAATTATGGATGATCTCCAGTACATCCGGGTCAATATAGCGCGAGTTTACGCCGTCAATTATCACATCCGTACCTTTAGGCAGGCTGGTAAGGGTTATCTGTATAGCGGCTTTGTTTAAAAACGAAACCTCCTCGGCAAGCTGCAGGTTTATTATTTTTTTATCACCATTTTTTATGATATGATAAAAATATGGGTTCCGCATATTTGTGCGCAGTATGTAAAACACGCCTACCAGCATCCCAATGCCTACGCCTATCAGCAAATCAGTAAGCACAACGGCAATAATAGTTACCGCAAACGGGATAAACTGATCAAGCCCTTTGTGCCACACATGCTTAAATAACGAGATCCGCGCCAGCTTGTACCCGGTTACCAGCAATATAGCGGCCAGGCACGATAGCGGGATCTGGTTTATTACCCATGGAATGCATAACAGTGCAGCCAGCAGTAGTAAACCGTGTACAACAGCGCTGGCTTTTGTACGTGCCCCGGCATCAACATTGGCCGATGAGCGCACTATTACAGCCGTCATAGGTAGGCCGCCAAGTAAACCGCTTATAAGGTTGCCGGTTCCCTGGGCCACCAGTTCGCGGTTGGTGGGCGAGATCCTTTTTATCGGGTCAATTTTATCTACAGCTTCAAGGCTCAGCAAACTTTCAAGGCTGGCCACTATGGCTATGGTAAAAGCTACTATCCAAACCTGTTTGTTGCCAATCTGGCTAAAGTCGGCAGTTTTAAACAGGGCAAAAAACTCGCCGCTGCTGTTTATTACCGGGATGTTTACAAACTGTTTTTCGAGCAATGCAAAGCTGCCGCCGGCAAACAAGGCGCTCAGGCTTATCCCTGCCACAACTACCAGCAATGGCGCAGGCACAATGGCCAGCTTTTTAAACCGCGGCCAAAATATCATTATGGCTAATGATACCATACTGATAACTACAGCACCGTAATTGATCTTTGAAAATGCGTTGGTTATAGCCGAAAAGGTATTGTGCTCATCCGATTGGCTAAAACCTTCATCGCCCTCAAAATTGGCATCAAAACCAACCGCATGCGGAAACTGTTTCATAATAAGGATAATGCCTATTGCCGCCAGCATCCCCTCGATAACTGCCGAAGGGAAATAATTGGCGATAGTGCCGGCCTTTACCAAACCTAATATCATTTGGAATACACCAGCCAATACCAGCGCCAGTAAAAACGTCTCGTACGACCCTAAACTGGTTATGGCGTTTAAAACAATTACCGTTAAACCCGCTGCCGGCCCTGCCACACTTAGCTGTGAACCGCTAAGGCAGCCCACAACAATACCACCGATAATGCCGGTTAACACCCCCGCGAAAAGCGGTGCCCCCGATGCCAGTGCAATACCCAAACACAAGGGCAGCGCTACTAAAAACACCACTAAGCTGGCCGGGAGATCTTTTTTTAAATTTTTAGAAAGGAAATATTTTTTTAGGTTGAGATTGCCCACAGCAAACCCACCTTGTTCATTTTGCATAAAGTAAAAATTTGGATTAAATATTTAAATAAATTGTAAAGCGAAACGCTCCGGGTAGGTAATACCCGGTAAATTTATTTAAACGTTGGGAGGCGGTGTGGGAACCTGCGGATGATATACCTGCTTATAAAGGCAATGTTCTGAATTGTAGAGTACTTTTACCCCGGTAAGGAATGATTGGTAGGCCAAAACATGAGTATAAGATTCATCGAAGACCTTTTTCTCCTTAACCATGTCCTTTTCGGGATTGTCTTTATCAGCTTTTGATTCAAGCTCGAGCTGAAGGATAACTGCGGTAACAGTTTTATTATCAAGATACAAAAATGCAGGCGCAAGCGATATGGCCATCTTTATTAAAAAGACACCCAAAAACAACGCTACTACCAGTATTTTGAATTTCCTGACCTTCATTTATGCCGTAAAAATAATTATTAATAACCACAAAAACATGGTTTGGTTTCATTTTAACAAGGTTTTACATTTTGATGAGGAAGAAAACAATAAAAAAATGGTGACTGTCAAAGCTTTACACCTTCTTTTTTACAGGCTCCAATTACCCTGCTTTTTGTTCTCCAATTAAGCCATTTTCCTTTAACTCTTTAAGTTCAAGTTCATAGGCGCGCATCCGGGCATGCAGTATGTCCATTTCGGTGCGCATCATCTGGATCTCGGTAATAAGCTTAGCCGATTCGGGTTTGTTGATCTTTTTTTCGCCGGTACCGAGTATGAGCCACTCGGGCGAGTATTTGAGCTGAAAGCACAGCTTGCGGATAAGGTAATAGCTAACGTCCTGCTTTTTATTGATTACTTTGCTGATGAACCCCTGGTCAACACCAATTGCGCCAGCCAGGGCCAGTTGGCCGCCATGTTCCTTTACAATTACCTTTAACCGTTTTACTATTGCTTCGTCAGACATTGGATTGCAATAATAAACAAAGTAGCGGGATTGTCAATAGTTAAATGTGATTAGTTGATCAGGTTGAATTTGGTTAAACTAAGTTGAATAAATTATTAAAAAAATAAAGGCTACAAGTTGTAAGAGCAACCTATAGCCTTTTCATTAAAAACACAACCTAACACTCACTAACCAACTTATTCAACTAAAAAAATCAACTTGCTAATACAAACTCACTGCTATGTTGCTGAACCATATCAAGCAATTCATCAAGCTTTACATTATAGGCCTCGATAGAGATCTGGCCATTATTATATTTTGCAGAAAGCAATTTAAGCTCCTGTACTTTTGAGAGCCTTAGGCTTTCGTTTTTGTTGTTATAAAGGTTTGCCATGGTTGATGCTGCCGCCATATTTTGAGGCACATCATCAAAACGTAAAGTAACTTTTAAAGCCGCTATCTTTTGTTCTGTCGATTTTAATAAAAACATCGGCGGGATGCTCCTGCTCTCTCTTAAAACTGCATTAACTTTTACCGCTTGCTTTTTATCGAACTTTAATATCAATACTATAATGGTTACGCCTGCTACCAAAAAGAAAAAGAACACGTCCATAGCTTTAAAATTTATCAATAACTAATTCAATACTTATCGTTTGACATATTTTTACGATAGTGACGACTAAGTAGTTACGTTATTTTAATAAATATTTTTTGGTAGTTCATGGTTCATAGTTGATGGTTCATAGTTGATGGTTCATAGTTTTTAGCAAAAGATACGCTGTAAGCGAGATATGCGAACTTTTGGCCATGATCCATTGCCCAAAAACCTTCCGGCTATGAACTATGAACCATCAACTATGAACTAAAGCACCTTCTCGTAGCAAAGAAAACGCATCCCGGGCCTGAAACCAAGACCTATCTCACCGGCAAACTGGTAGCCCAGCTTTGGGAAAAGCTTTTGGGTAGCCAGGTTATTGGTATTGGTATCAACGCGTAATATTTTAATTCCGCGGTTAATGCCAACTACCTCCGCCTGCACCAGTAAAGCGGCAGCAACCCCTTTGCCCTGGAACTTCGGACTTACAGCAAGCCGATGCGTTACTATAGCGGTTTGGGTAATGTCCCAGCCAACATCGGCATACTCCGGCTCCTGGTCGGTAGTAATGGCGGTTATGCCCGCAATGTTACCATCAATATCAGCCACCCAAAGCTGGTTTAGAGCTATATCATTTTCAAATACTTGCGGGTTGGGGTAAGTGTTATCCCATTGCATATTACCTGCAGCATTCATAACCGGTACAACTTCGGTAATAAGCTGCATTATTTGAGGGATATCTGTAAGGATAGCAAGGCGGATGAGCATGGCTAAAAATAGCTAATTATTTAGGAATTTGAACAGTGTTGGACCAGATAAGATTATCCGTATTATCTTTAAATGAAGAATTACCTGAATTAAAACCTTTAAGCTGCTGCCTACTTTTAAATTTATAAATACTCATTCCTACTTTAAAAGGTGTACCTGCAACAACTGCTTCTTTTTTTAAAACCACAAATAATTTATAAGTATCCGCTCTATGCGGCAGAACCATTTTAACTTCGGGATGATCACTGCTGCAATAATTGCCACTAATATGCAGTTTCGGGTTATCTGTTTTCAAAATATCACTCCATGAGCACCACATAGACAGGTACTTTAAAGTATCGTTTGAATTATTGGTAATCCTTAAATCAACATTCATGTAATAGCGGGTTGTGGCAACTCCCGGATTACTCATTTGGGGCGGCCTTAATTCCTGCTGATCAATGCTTATAACGTAATTTTTACGGTCAGCATCAGTTAAGGGTGCATATGATTGTGCGGGTTTGCCCTGCCAGCTTATTATAGTAACTGCTATTAACAGCATTAAAAAATTTCTTTTCATTTTGCAATAATCGCAATTTCAACAGCATCAGACCAAATTATTTACCCACCACAATCTTCTGCTTACTATCCTCATGCAATGCCTTAATAATTCTGGCAGGGCTTTTCCACTCAAACAGGTGGATGATCCAAACAGTGAAGCGCAAAAATCCCTTCATAATAATCAATCCGTCTGCAAGTTTTTTAATCGTTTGGTCGCGCTGGCTTATACAAGTAGTATAGTCGGCGCCTTGCTTTTTCACCAGCTCTTCGGCAAAGCACCAGGCGCCATCGCGGGCATTATCAATGCTGAATTGTATCAATATAGATGTTTGGTTATTATAGTGCAGGCCCAGTAATGATAAAAGCGGCGACATCCGGGCAATATCATTCACTACCTGGTAGGTTAAGGCTGATATAATAATGTTTATAGAGTCAAAATCTGCCTGTACGCCATCTAATTGCCCGCCCGATACTTCGGCAGCAGCAATACCCAAATCGAGGTTAATATGCGCGCTCATACCCTCCAACAGTTGCTGCAGCACCAATGCACCTGAACTTTTGGTAGCCTCAAAAGCCATTAGCCACGATGCCGAAAGCGGCTGCTTATTTTTGCAGG
>JAQBOS010000037.1 GCA_028287925.1 Mucilaginibacter sp.
TGTGTATGTATTGCCTATATCTATTACCAGTGTTGCTTCCATTTGTTTAAGTCTTAAGCCGAAAGTCCTGAGTCAAAAAACCTAATGACTAATGACAAGTGACTAATGACTATACCCTCACCAGTGATAATATCGATTCAAAAATAGCCAACCCGTCCTCATTAGCTACCAGGGTATCTGATGCGCGTTCAGGATGCGGCATAAACCCAAATACATTGCGGTTGATATTAGTGATGCCTGCAATATTATCCAATGATCCGTTAGGATTTGATTCGGAAGTGATCATACCCGCTTCATCGCAATATTTAAACAACACCAGGTCATTATCATAAAGTGACTTTAAAACATCCGTATCAGCAAAATAATTGCCTTCGCCATGGGCTATCGGGATCTTTAATGCTCTTTCCGGATCTATCTGCGCAGTAATTAATGAGTTTGAGGTTTGCGCCTTCATATAAATATTACGGCAAATAAATTTACGGTTTTCATTATGTAACAGCGCTCCCTGCAAAAGGCCTGCTTCGGTTAAAACCTGGAAGCCATTACAGATACCCAATACGTATCCGCCTTTTGCTGCAAACTGGATAACCTCGTGCATAATTGGCGAGAAACGGGCTATAGCGCCTGAGCGAAGGTAATCGCCGAATGAAAATCCGCCTGGTAAAACAATAAACTCAGCGCCCTGCAAGTCGTGGTCTTTGTGCCATAATCGAACCACTTGCTGGCCCATTATTTTTTCCAATACGTAGATGATATCTTCATCACAATTAGATCCCGGAAATATAACTACTCCAAATTACATTAATTTGATTTTTTGTGTAATAATGATACAAAACTAATATAACAGCCGTGATTTGAACGAATGTAAAAGTTAAAATTTGTTAAACTGAAAATAGATGATGCTGATTAGCAGCAATAAATACAGCGATTCATAAAACCATTTGTTTTTTGCATACAGAAAATAATAAGAAAAAAACACTGTACACGGAACTGCACACAACAAAAAATGGTTTAAATTAAATGGTGTTTTTACGTAAAAAGATAAACCTGTGATTAAAAAAACAACAAACAACAGCTGAAAAGATTTACGGATCTGTACATAGCTCCTAAAAAAGTTTTGTTGCAGCTTAACAAAACAAAGAGCCAGTATTACAATAACCGGAACAAGCACCAGGAAGCTTAAATAGTGAATATCAATACTATTTGGAAACTTTGTAGCCAATGGCAGCCAAATGCTGTAGAACTGCCCAAGGTTATCATTCATGTAATAATATACCGCCAAAAAAAAGAATATGGTAGCATAGCCAACAATACCTGCTGAAATTTCGCGCCAGTTTAACGGCCTGAAAATAATGAGAGCTATCCAAACCACTAAAAAAAGATAGATGAAAGGGAGGTATATGATTGAACCTATGGCAACTATCATTCCCAGGTCATAGGCAGAAGATTTTGCATCATTACTTTTATAAAAGCTAAACAGCTTAAACAACATCCATATGATTAAGAAATTGCATAATAAAGAGGGGCTTAATACTAAAAAAGGTGTAAACAAACCCGTTATTGTAATGTACATTAAAGCGGGCAAAAATGTGGGCTTGCCTAGTAAATTATAGTGATTAACCAGGTGATTTAATAATAAGGCCTGTACAAATACAACAATACCTGCAAGTAAAACATTAAAAGAGGTTGAAGCAGGATTAAGATACTCGCCGGGAACTATCATTAACCTGGCCACCGGTTCCGCAAAGGCAAAGGCTGTTTTAGCCGGGGCAGTAAATAAATAGCCAGCCCGCGAAACGAACAATATTACTGCAAGCCATAAAATATTAAGCGGATTGAGCGCTTTAAAAAAACTGATCATTAAAGCCTTTTATTTGCGGGGCAAAATTAGCATAAATGTGCTAAGAAACTGTTCAAGGCAGTGATTTTTATTGTAAACAGATCCATTTAGGGCATAATGCTTACGCCTTTACACTTTTGCGTACCGCTTTACCATATCATCCACAATCTGCGCCGTTTCGTCGGGAAAGTCTACCTCAACCTGTTTATCATCGCTTAACCAGTTGTTTATGCGGTAAATAAACTGGTCATCTATTTCATTAATTATAGGTACGCCAAGTTTTGAAGCGGCAAGGGCATTGCATTGCTGTTCATATTGCCCCTTCATGGGGATCATCAATACTTTTTTCTGCAAAAACAGTGCTTCCGCAGGGCCTTCAAAGCCACCACCTGTCAACAGGCCTTCGCAGCTGGCCAGGCTATTGTTAAAATCCTGGTTGTTTACCGGGAATATTTCAACATTGCCTTCCCGGTAATGTGTTTTTTGCCGCTTGGAAAAAATTTGCCATTGCTTATTGGTCTTGTTAAGCAATTTAGTAAGCAGTTTATCATCATAAGCCGGCAGGTACACAGTATAATGACCAAGGTTTGAAGTCTTCATATTCCGGATCTCGCTTCGGATAACGGGTGTATGAATAAAATCGGCATACCGCTCAAAATGAAACCCGATATGATGCGATGTTGGTGAATAATATTTTAGTAGCCACTCTGCATAGCTCCATTTAGCCGGCCTGGGCGTGTTTGGTGAAACAAATGAGCATTGATGGCTTAACGATACTGAAGGTACTTTTTGCAGCCTGCACGCCCATGCGCTTACCGGTTCAAAATCATTTATAATAAGATCGTATTGTTTTAAAGGCAGGCTGCGGATATCTCGCCAAAGGCGGGGCAAATTCATCAATTTAAAAGTTGCCCAATTATCAACACCGCCATTGGTGCCAAAAACAAAGCTAAAACCATGAAATTTATACTTAAGGGGCTGGGCCAAAGTAACCTCGGCTTCAGTGCCGCTAACCAACAGATCAACTTCGCCATATTGCTGTAACAGTGGTACAATTTCGCGGGCCCGGCTTATATGGCCATTACCTGTTCCCTGTATGGCGTAAAGTATTTTCATGGGTGATGCTTTGTTGTAACGTTTTAATGTTGGAAGGTTGAAATGTTGCCCGTATACATTAATACTTACAATATATAATCCAAAGAAACGTTAAAATTTTCTGTTTATATAAAGTGTTGAACTAATTTAAGAAGATCAAAAGAGTTTAAACATTACAACTTTTCAACCTTGCAACATTCCAACAACCCCTCAATCCTGTTCCATTTTAAACCTTTCCAGTAAAACTTTCACATCCAGCCTTGCATCCAGGTCTTCTGCATCTGTTTTATCTTCCTCGTCGGCATCGCCATTAAAGTTAACCGGGTCATATTTAAATACGGTCCAGTTCTTTTTATGATATTCAAGCGCGGTAAGGCTCTCCACCCAATCGCCCGAATTTAAATACAGCACCGATCCGGGATTATCGGTTGCCTGCATCCGCCTTATCTCGGCATGGTGAATATGCCCGCATATTACATATTGGTAACCCTTTTCAACTGCCAGGTCGGCGGCTGTTTGTTCAAACTGGTTAATAAATTTTACGGCTTCTTTAAACCGGGCTTTTACTTTTTGCGAAAAGCTCATTTTAGGACGCCCCACTGCTGTTAAAAGCCAATTGGTTAGGCTATTGATCAATATCAGCGTATCGTAACCTACAGCGCCTAATTTAGCCAGCCACTTGGAATGCTGCATGGTTACATCAAACACATCACCATGAAAGATCCACGCTTTTTTTCCGTCAATATTTAATACCACCTTGTTAAGCAGCTGAAACGATCCCAGGTTAAAATCGGCAAACTTGCGCAGCATTTCATCATGGTTACCAGTTAAATAATAAACAGGCACCCCTTCGGTTACAAACTTTAGGATCCGGCGCACCACCTTCATGTGCGTTTCGGGCCAATACGATTTACTGAACTGCCATATATCAATAATATCGCCGTTTAAAATAAGGATTTTGGGCTTTATGCTCTTTAAGTATTTGAGCAGTTCTTTAGCGTGGCATCCGTAAGTGCCTAAATGCACGTCAGATATAACAACAATATCAACTTCGCGTTTTGCCATTAAAATTGGGGGGATACTTTTCCTTCCGGTAAATTATACCGGTAAAATTTCAGAGAATTGAACAAGCAACGATTAATCTTCTTCGTCGTCGTCATTAACTTTTAGTTCAAAAGGACTAAGGTAGAATACTACTACTAAAAATAGCAAACTCCCCAATACCATATAAGCTAACTCAAAATGCATTTTCTACAATTTTTACAAATATCCGCAAATCAGATTATTTATATGTTAAGACTAAGTTAAATGTAAAAGGTTTCACATCGAACTAAATTTTTTTTCAACACGCTTCAATTGCCTTAAATGATGATAAAGGTGAATGCGGATAAATTTAAACCACTGCTCCGCTGTAAGCATGCCCAGGCGCGGATGTTTGTAGCGGAAGTTTGGGGATGAATCCTTTATTAAGGGCGATGTATCCTCAATCCGCTTACGGCATTTTATCAGCAGGTTTTTTGCATCTTCCTTACTGATCTTTTCAACCGGCATTTTAGCGGCTAAAGCCGCTGACATTTTTAACCTTACAGGAAAAATGCCGGCAAGCATCATAAAACGGCCCATAAGATTTAATCCTTCTTTAGTTGGCGGACAGTTGCCATGCGCACAGCGCTCCAAAGCAATGCATGAGCCTAAAGTAGCTTTCATAATATGCGAATATACCTCGGCGTATGACCATCCGCCGCCGGGCGGCGTTTCGGTAAAACGCTCATCAGGGATGGTGTCAAGCTTAGCCCGATAA
>JAQBOS010000040.1 GCA_028287925.1 Mucilaginibacter sp.
AGAATATTTTAACTGCTGGATTTCTTCATTAAGATGCCCTTCGGGATGATGGGTGAAAATATAATGACCATCAGCATCAACGTATTCAACGGCCGAGCCAATTATGGTATATTCAGGATAGGCCGTAATGAAATCATACTGAACTTTTAACCGGTTTGGCAGGCAAATATCATCGGCATCAAACCTGGCTATATAATTGGCGCGTGCATGTGATAATCCCAAATTTAGTGCGGCAGAAACTCCTTTGTTTTCCTGGCTTATTAAAACAATCCTTGGATCCTTGAGCGACCGGATAATTTTTTCGGTATCGTCTGTTGACCCATCATTGATTATCAATAGCTCAAAATCAGTAAATGACTGATCCAGTACAGATGTTATTGCCTCACCTATATATTTACCGGCATTATAAGCCGGCATTAAAACAGTAACCTTTGGATTATTTAGATCCATAACTCAATTGTGCTTTGTTAGTAGTTTCTTTAATGTTGAGCAGTAAAAGCAATTCAAAAAATACAATCACCGATAGTTGCTCAAAGCAGTAATCGGTAAAAAATATCATCATTAATAACAGCAGCAGGGGTAAGCCGTAAGTAAGTGCTTTATGGTGTTTTGCAAAAAAGCCGACGTAGTATATTGTGAAAATCAGCAAACCAAGCAAGCCATATTCAGCTAATAGCTGATCATAAACAGAATAGGGGCTGTTGGTTAATGAATGTAACCCGGAGCGCCGGCTGAAAAAATTCAGGTAAACATCCAGGTGGTTAGTTAAAAAATCGTTGTTAATGTAAATGTGCTTTGCTGAATATCCGCCGGCAAAGCCAAAGCTGGTGGCCCTGAAAGCCAGCTTTGACGAAAAATTACCAATACCCGCGCCTGTAATTATTTTTGACGGATGTTCCTTAAAAAACAATATGGTTTGAAAAAATCCGATTATTTTACCCGGCAAACCTGGCTTAAATGTTTTTTGTGCAGATAGCGGAAGGTCGGTTTTATGCGCATCAATAAAGTTCAATAATATACGTTGTTGAGCCGTGGTATCAATAATTGACTGGTATGGAAGCGAATTAATGTCGGCTGTATCAATAAAGATCCTTCCCTGGCCGGTTTTGGGCAATACAGCTAAATAGGGTAGTAGCTTTTTAGGCTTTTTACCCGGTAATTTTTTAATGCTATCCAGGTAATGTATAGCAATTCTCCGCCTTGCCTCCTCCAAAGTGGGAATGTTTGTACATCTGTTTGCTATTGCTGTTTTTCTTAGCTGAGGATTTGGGGGATGGATAACATCCCTAAATGTTTTAACAGCATAGCGGTCATTTTGCGGAGAAATTTTCACCATAAAAACAACCAGCATCATCAGGCAAACAACAATAAGGCTTTTTTGATCTTTAGTGCTCCTGAAAATAAATAACAGGGTAAGTACGAAAATTAATGCAATGTTCAGGAAGTTGCTGCCTGTAAATAATAGCACCGCCATACATAAAAGCACCATTAGGTTGTTTTTTCTTACTAAAAAATAAATAACCCCAATAGCATTTAAAGCGGCATTAGTGGTTGATGTATCAAAGGTTAGGCCCTTAATATAATCACCCGTGCCGATAAAATATTTTTGATACTGCCCCTGGTAGCGGTAGGGATTAATAACACCGGTTTCCCATACAATATGGGCAAAATTATAGAAGGAAATGAAGGCGTTAATTATAAAAAATACCAGGATGGTTCTGTGGATGATCTCGGCGTCAGTGTTTTCAACAGACAACTTAACCTGGTGAATGGCTAAAATACACAACAGCCAGAACCCCATCCCCATAAAAAAAACACCAAGATAATTAGGGTTGGTATAACCTTTATTAACCATAAGATCAATAAAAGGAATAAGCATTATTAATAAGTAGAAAAGTGGCAACCTTGAATTTTTAAAACTGAACCCAAACCTGAAATTGAACCTCAGGAGGTAAATAATAATAATGGCAGGGATCTTTATGGCCAGCTTTACATTTAAAAAGAGCATAAGAAACAGTAGCAGCTTCCAGTCTATTTTATTTATGGCCTTTTTAAAGTTAAAATCAGTAATACTGTTGAACATTCGTAATCAATTAATCAAGCTTCAAAACCATATAATGGCCATTTGATTCTATTATAGATTACGGCTTTAAAATTGAAAGGGTTGCCTGCAACAATGCCCGGAGAACGCTATTTTATTAATTAATTCAGATAGAAAATTATATTTAAGTTCAAGGCAGCCAAATGGAGGTATTTAACGTAATGGACTAAAGTACCGCAATTGAAAGATAATCCTAATTTTGATGGACTCAGAAATAAAACAGCATTGGTTAAAAATAAGCTATTAGTAAAGATCTTCTCTTCAGGCTTGCAGGCAGTTTCTGTACAGATCCTGGGTGGGGTATTCTTTTATTTTATTTCGATCTATATTTCCAAAGATGAATTTGGCATAATAAGCTGGACAAACGCCGTATCCGTATTTTTAACTACAATACTTGGCTTTGGCCTGGAGCAGGTTGTTGTACGCCGGATAGCTGCATCAAAAAGATCTGACTGGGCGGCTACTGCCTTTTTTATACATTCAATCGCAGGGTTTTTAATAACCTTTTTGCTGCTTTTGTTACTTAATGGGGTGATAAAAAGCCCGGCCGGCATTTATAAACATCTCCCATGGTTCTTTTTAGCCCAGGGACTGATTTTTATAGGTGTACCATTAAAGCAATTTTTAAATGCAAAAGAGCAATTTACGCCCTACGGTATTATTGCGGTTATAAGCAATATATGCAAAATAGCCGCTGCCTGGTTTTTAATGACTCAAGGGAAGCTTTATATAAACACAGTTTTAATTATACTGATCTGTACCGCTGTATTTGAGCTTTCAGGATTAATGATATACCTGGTTGCCAAAACAAGCTTTAGCTTTAAATTCCATTTTAAAGCATACAAAAAACTGCTTAAAGAATCATCCGCACAATACATTTCGGTTATTTTTGATATAAGCCTGTCGCGGATGGATTGGATCCTGCTGGGAATTATGACAACCAGCAGCATTTTAGCCGATTATAGCTTTGCTTACCGTGCCTATGAGCTGGCCAGGCTGCCTATGCTAATTATAGCGCCCATAATTTTACCGCGCTTTGCAAGGCTTTTATCCGTAAATAATATTATTGATACTGAGTATCAAAAGTATATCAAATCATTTAACATCGTCGAAATATTTTTCGCTGCATCTATCCCATTATTGCTCAATATTTTATGGGCGCCATTGCTTACTTTAATTACCCACGGCAAATACGGATCATCAAATTCATTGGAGTTTTTGATATTATCGCTATGTATCCCATTGCAGTTTTTTATAAACCTGCTATGGTCATTAAGTTTTGGGGCTAAAAAATATAAGTCGGTATCGTTTATAACAGTGGTGTGCGCTATAACCAATATCGCCCTGAATTTAATTTTAATTACAAGGTTTGGCGGACTGGGCGCATCTATCGCATTTTTAACTACAACTATGTTACAGGCTTGTTTATATTACAGGCTGGTACGTAAAGAAATTATGAAGATCTCTTTGCGCCCCATTATTGTTTTTACCACCGAAGCAATTATTATTTATTTTGTTACTACACGCTTAAATGTTCATTTCCTTCTCCAGCTGGTAATTGCCCTTGTTTTATACCTGCTTATTACCGTATTATCAAAACAGATCAATAAGCAGCATATTTATAATTTTAAGCATTTACTTACAAAATGAATATACTATACCTATGCGATGAATACCCCCCCGGCAAGCATGGCGGGATAGGTACATATGTAAGGCTGATAGCCAGGCAAATGGTAAAGCTTGGGCATAATGTAATAGTTGCCGGTTTGTATGGCCCAGGTTATGGCGGAGCGAATGAATTTAATGACGAAGGTGTTACGGTCTATCGTTTCAGAAGAGGTTTTAACTTTAGATTTTTGAGCGATGAAACATCTTTAAGATCCCGTATTGGCACCAAGTTGTTAAAAGACTCGGGGTTGATGGAGCGGGATATCAAAAAAAGCCTGGCTATCTATAAAGAAAAACTTGAGCAGCTAATTATTGAGTATCAAATAGATCTTATTGAGATGCCTGATTATAACGACTACATAAGGTTTTGTAGCACTTTTGTTCCCTTCCCTGCATTATCTGTACCCGTAGTTGTTAAAATGAATGGTTCGATGACCTATTTTGCAAAGGAAGCAAACCTGCAAGTGCCGGCTCATGTTGTTAAAATGGAACAAACTATTTTAAACCTTGCAGCAGCAGTTTCAAGTGCAAGCAGGTATACTGCTGATAAAAGTTCTGTATATCTTTCATACAATAAGGCAATTGAGGTTTTATACAACGGTATTAAAACGGATCTGTCGGCCCGGAATGTTCCCAAAAATCTCAAACAGGTTATTTTTACGGGTACGCTGGTAGCAAAAAAAGGAATTTACCAGTTAGCCAAAGCCTGGAATATTGTAAATAAAAGCATGCCTGGTGCAAGGCTGCTGGTTTTAGGAAAAGGGTCACAACAAAAAGTTATCGCTCACTTAACAGATCAAGCAAAAGTCTCGGTACGCTTTATGGGGCATGTATCAACAGGTGAATTATATGATCATTTAGCAGCCTCGGCAATAAGTGTTTTTCCTTCATATGCAGAAGCATTTGCTTTAGCTCCTTTAGAAGCTATGGCTTGCGGTACTGCCGTTATTAATTCAAACCGTACTTCAGGCCCCGAACTAATTGACCATGAGATAAACGGGCTGCTTATAAACCCGGATGACATTGATCAAATTGCAAAGGCTATTCTATACTTGCTGAATAACCCTGTTGATTGCGCAGAATTGGCAAAAGCCGGTAATGAAAAAGTTAAAGAGCAATTTGAAATTGGCAAGGTCGCCGCTAAAACTATTCAGTTTTATAAAAAGGTTTTGAATGGGGTGAATTAGGATTGCCCGATTTTTTTAATACTCTACAACCAGGTTATCCTTAGCCGGTTGTTTCTTTTCCCCCAGGGTTTCCATCTGGCTTAAAAAATGATATTTACGGCTTGTGTTTTTAGCTATTGTCCGCGCTATTTTCCAGCCTTCGCGCCCATCCAAAAAACCTAAATAAGCAACATAATTTTTAATAAAGCTAAACATGGGGGATATGTACAGCCTGGTAAAAGTTGCTTTCTTTCCGGCGCGGAAATATTTTTTAGCGCTTAGCTTTGCGTA
The DNA here is from genome assembly GCA_028287925.1 of Mucilaginibacter sp. GTDB lineage: Bacteria > Bacteroidota > Bacteroidia > Sphingobacteriales > Sphingobacteriaceae > Mucilaginibacter. The sequence continues at coordinate 5,227 of JAQBOS010000040.1, forward strand.
GTAGCTGCATTTGCTGTCAAATTCATAAGCGTCATTTACAGAATAATGGTGTATATACCCATCTATTTTTTTCTTTTCTATGTAAGCCGGTAATACTAATTTTTCATGGATCAATGTTTCAGACCATTTAACAAACCCGCGGTTAAACAACCGGATATGGTGATCCCTTCCCCAGCTGCCATGCCTGATGGCCTTTTTTCCAAAGTACGATCTGAACTTAATATCATACACAACTTTAACGTCGCTAAAATTCAAATTATGAATAGCGCTTATCAGCTCATCATCGGGTATTTCGTCAGAATCGATACTTAATACCCAGTTATACTTTGCCGCTTCAACACCTTTGTTTTTATTGGCGCCATAGCCATCCCATGTTTTTTTATAAACCCGGCAATCATTTGTATCTGCCACACCGGGTGCCTCATCCTCACTTCCATTATATATAATTATAATATCGTCAGTTAACTCCCTGGCTTTTTCTATACAGCCTTTAATTATATCGGCTGCATTTTTAGTGATTATAATAACAGAAACAGGAACCATTTAATTAAATTTATGTGCCTTTTGCTGGCATGTGTTTGTTAATTATATCGTGTATTTAATTAAAAGGGTTGCCTTGGGTAATTAATTTTGAGTAAATTACTTTTAATAATTTACAGGCTTGCGGAATTGTAATTAAAAAGGAATAATTATAGTTTATTTTAACTTATTGATAATCAGATAATTAATTTAAGGTGGATTTTTTTTGAAGCAAGCAGGCAACCTTTTTTGAATAATTAACGTGATAGCGTTTAGGTAATGGGAATTAATATAGATAACAGGATATAACCCATATGGGAGAAGAAGAGTTACATCAACTGATCAGGGGCTGTATAAAACAGGATAGAAAATGCCAGAAAATGCTTTACAAAGCTTTCTATGGTTTTTCTATGGGCATCTGTTTGCGTTATGCCGGGAACCGCGATGAGGCAGCTGAGGTAATGAACCAGGGCTTTTTTAAAGTCTTTACCCATATAGAAAGTTTTGATACAAGCAGGCCATTTAAAGCCTGGCTTGGAAAGATCATGATGAACGTTTCGATTGATTTTTACCGGGCTAATCTTAAAATGGCTTATACTGAAGACCTTGACCAGGCCGAACACATTAGCGATGGAGATATTGCTGATAAAAACCTGAACTATAATGATCTTTTGGCTATGGTTCAAAAACTTCCCCAGGCCTACAGAACTGTGTTTAACCTTTTTGCTATTGAAGGTTATTCGCACGAAGAAATTGCAACAATGCTTAATATAAATGCCGGTACATCAAAGTCAAATTTGCATAAGGCCAGGCAAAAACTAAAGCAAATGATATTTAAAGCAGACTCGTCTGCCAATAATGCTAATTATAACACTGGCATGGATTCCACCTCAATTGTTGCTATAAAAGCAATAAACATGAATGGGGTGTATTTAAACAAAGGTATTAGAGAATGAACACAGACAACGAAAAAAGATTAGACGATCTTTTTAAAAAGAAGCTGGATGACCCGGTCGATGAGATCCGGTACGAGGAGGGGGATTGGGGTGCGCTTGAAGAAATGCTGGGTAAACCCAAACGTAAGGGTATTACCTATTTATGGCCAATTTTAAGCGGTATAGCTGCCATGATGTTATTGTTTTTAGGATGGTGGGCTTTCAGGCCAAAAACCGGTGATAAACCGACCAAAGACCAGGTACAGATGACTGCCAAGCACAAAACAGCCGATACTGCAATAAACAGGCAGGCAACTGCTCAGCCAAAAGCAACAGATACAGCAATGAACAAGCAGGCGGCGACAGGCTCAAAGGCACAGGATCAAACTAAGGAGCAAAAAGCTGTACAGCCGCCTTTGGCCCCGGTACAAAAAACGCCTTATGATGTAACTTATGCGGTAAAAGGTAAGAATCAGAAACCTGTATTTGGTTTATCTCCGGGTAAATCTCAAAAAGATACGATTGTTGAAAAGGGGATTGGAATTGACAGGTCAAATAACAGGGTAGATGCGGAATTAATGGCAATAAATGCGACTCCGGTTTTTAATCCGGGATCAATGGGTGATCAGCAGGTTAAACAGATTGATCTTCCCAAACCGGCTTATAGTTCAACAACAGGCCCGGCTACAGCTAAAAATATTAATAAAGTTAAGCCGAAGGCTGGATTTCGCCCTCAGTATGCGTTGAGCGTGGTTGCAGCGCCTGATTTAAATGGGGTTGGCTCGTTTCAGCAAAGCAAGGTTGGAACCAATATAGGTATGACATTCGCTGTAGGGGTATCGCGTAAGTTAACTATAAGCACAGGTGCGCTATATTCGGTTAAGCCATACATAACCAACTTTAACAACTATAATACCGGTTCTGATTATAAATGGGCGACTGAGCCAATGAATGTTACTGCTGATTGCCGCATGCTTGATATCCCGCTTAACGTTGGTTACCAGGTTTACCACAAGCGCCAGGATAAAATATCAATAGGCACCGGGTTATCATCATATTTAATGCTTCATGAAAGCTATAAGTTTAATTATCAAGATGGTGGTTCTACCGGCCCTTTAAATTATACGGTACCCAACCCGGGGAAATACTTTTTTGGCATAGTGAACTTAAATGCTACTTATGAAAGACAAATAAATTCAAAAGTGGGGATCAGCGTGCAACCATACATGAAACTCCCGCTTTCAAATGTTGGCTACAGCCAGGTTAAATTACAAACAACAGGTGTGGCCGTTGGGCTTAGCTGGAACTTAAACTCGTTAACAAAACCCTAGAAAAATGAAACATATCAGTATTATTTTACTTGCCTGGATGACAACCTTCCAGACAGGACAGGACCTCTATGTCTGTAAAAATGCCAGTGTCACGTTGTTTTCAACTGCGCCAATTGAGGATATTAAAGCAGCAACATCCACAGGTGTATCAGTGTTAAACGTAGCTACCGGCGAAGTAAATTTTAGCGTAGCAATTACCTCGTTCAAGTTTGAAAAATCATTAATGCAGGAACACTTCAACTCCGATTATATGGAAAGCGATAAGTACCCCCGGGCAACCTTTAAGGGTAAGATTGCCGAGAAGTTAGATGTCAGCAAAGATGGAAGTTACCCGGTAAATGTAACCGGAGACTTTACTGTGCATAATGTAACTGCTAAAAGAACAATTCCCGGTACTATAACGGTTAAAGGCGGTGTGGTAAGTCTGAAATCGGAATTTATGGTTAAATGCGCTGATCATCATATTGAGATCCCACGGCTTGTGTTTCACAACATTGCCGAAAGCATTAAGATAAACATAGCAGCCACTTACGCTCCTAATAAATAATAAGCACACTAAATTAATCCCGATATGAAACGATGTATAATCCTCTTAAGCTTCCTGCTGGCAGGCACAAGTTTAATGGCTCAAAAAGCCGATTCTGATAAAAAAGCAACCGCAGCCGACTCGCTGCTGAATTCGATGAGTAAAGATGATGCAAAAGGGCCAATTGCCATTTATAAATCATCCAGGCTTGTTTTATCACAAAGTACCGAAACGATAAAGAAGAATAACCTTAACTTTTTAGTGATCCATAGTTTTGGAGATTTTGCCGGTAAGGTAGTCGGTGGCCAAACCTACTTTGGGTTGGATGCAGTTGCCGATTTATATATAGGATTTGAATACGGTCTGAGTGATAATTTTAACATTGACATGGGCCGGAGCACGATTGGCGGCCTGGCTGACCTGGAGCTAAAATATGCTGTATTGCACCAGGCTAACGGTGGTTCGCCATTTGCTATTACCTTAATTGGCGAAACGGGTTTCAGGCCTTATGGCGTGAACTTTATCAAAACATCAGACAGGTTTTCCTATT